>CATLEG010000001.1 GCA_949915775.1 uncultured Candidatus Melainabacteria bacterium
TTTAATAACAGATTCTTTAGGCCGAGTCACTTTAAATAGTAATTTAGCAAAAGCCGCACGTGCTGCCGGCATTCCGCAAGAAGGCTTAGGTTCCTTGCCATCAGATACTATGCGTAATAATTTTATAAAAGGTCTTGCCAGCAGTGGTGTGATAACAACAGATATGGCAAATAAAATCTTAGGTTTGCCGTATAACCAGAGTATAGGTTTTGGCGGTGGAACTACTGTTGCAACAACAACTCAAAGCGGAACTTTAGATGACTTTTGTGATTATTTGGAGAAAACAGGAGCGTACTTTAATATTACATTAAGTAAAGACAAAGTACTTCAGTGCAGAGCTGATCAAGGCAGTTTTGGAGTACATCAGGATAAATATGATGGAGTTAAACCAGACAAAAGAACTTTGTATGTGAATAATGACACCGAGTATAATACTAGTCATGATTTTAATATTGCAGAAATATTAAAGGGTGATCATGATTATTTATTAGATTTATATAGTAAAAGTCATTCAAATATTAATGAAAAATTAATGGAATATGGTTTAGAAATAGCTGATAATATAATAGATCAATTAGCAGAGACACTTTCTGGAGTTTTGGATTTGGGTGATGGTTATACCGCAAAAGCTTTGGATTATGCTGTAAATATGACACGAAGGTATTTTGCACCTACTGATAAAGACGGAAAATATATTACAGAGAAATATACTAATAATCAAAGTGTTTATTATAACAACGCAGATAGATATCACGTAAAAGATTATGTTGGTTGGGTAAGAAATGATTATAAAAGTTCTGACCATAGAAGACATGTTGCAACATTAAGTTTGAGCAATATGATAAGTGCTTTTTTAACATACTTTGAAGACTATAAAAACGGGGTTTCTACACTTGATTCATATGGCCAACAATATTTAGATGTAGATATTGCACTTAAGCAAAGTTCTAAATTAGTAACCGATAAAAAAGATTACATGTACACCTGGAAAACCGGTTCTGAAGTATCAAGTGACGATATGGGCCAAGCCGCATTTTACGATGCTTTGTTTAACCAATTATGCGCAAGAGGCTGGACAGAAAATGACGACATAACAAAAAACCAATATCTGCAAGAAATGTTACAGAGTGGTCGTCTATATGTTTCACGTACCAAAGATGACGGTTATTATTACCAGGGTAACTACTCAACAGATAGTTATATAAAAGAGGTTGCAGATGAAACTCTAATAGCTCATGCCGAAGCCAAATACAACACAGAAAAAGCTAAACTAAATCAAAAAGAAGAAATGCTAGATTTGAAAATGAAAAATCTTGATACAGAAATTTCTTCTCTCACAACCGAATACGACACAGTAAAAAATACAATATCTAAAAACATAGAAAAATCTTTCAAGCGGTATAATGCGTAATCTTTAGGACGTTAAGACGATGAGAACTTATTGTCTTAGAAACTGATAAAACCCATCATTCAACCCTCTCCCGAATTTGTAAGTTCGCTTTTAGCTCACTAACAAATTCAACCCTCTCACAAAGAGAGAGGGTAAAATACCTAGAACTGTAGGTTGGAGTTTCTACCCCAACACAATATCTAGATTAAACTATAAACATCATCATCTAAAAGGCTTTGTTGAAACTCTTCGCATTCTTGTAACATTTCAGAAAGAATTAAATATTTTTCATTATGAAGTATTTTAGAGATGTCATCAGTGCCGGAAAAATCTATTATAAAATAATTTTCGGTCTTTTCTTTTATAGTAAGTAAATTAGCTTCTTCAAAAATAGAAAATAGTAATTCAAATACTTTATAAGATTTTCCAAGAAAACTTGCAAAACGACAGAGTTCAACTTTTCCTGCATTATTGTGACAGGCAAATTTTAACATTTTACAAACAGTTTTCAAAAATTCTTCTTCATCCATATATTTAATTTCATAATTCATAAAATGAATAGCTGACGGATTTGTTATGGTTAAAATTTTGTCAAAAGTTTCTCTATCTGCTGGATAATCAAAAATCATTAAAGCATCACACTCTTTTAAACTGTCACGTGTAATTATATTTGAATAAAGTGCATTATATGGTTTCAATTTATCAATAACAGATTTACTTTCTGCAAAAATCAAAATATTTTGTTTTGAATTTTTTACGTAATCATTGACTTGCGGTAAGATATCAGTTTTTTTGCGATGGTCATAAAGTTTTTGTTTTGGTGTAATTTCTTCTTCTTTCAAATATTCTGAATGAATATCATCTATAATTAATTGAACACTTGTATTTCCGTTAAATTCGTTAATTTGCGGATGGAATGCAATATCTAATGTGTCTCCGTTTACTAAAGAGACATCGCCGTTTTTCCATCGAATACAATTAAATTCAGAAGTTCCGGCAATACAGTTTAAACGAAGATGATTTTTATTTTCGCCCATTAAACGTTTTTCTTTAATTTTTAGATTTTTTATTGCAAAAACCGGACTTGGATTGTTCATTCCAAAAGGTTCAAGCTGAGAGATGTGTTCTACTAAATCTATAGTGATATCTTCCGGTGTAAGTTCCAAATCAATATTAATGAAAGGTTTTAAATCTTTTCCTTGAGACATTTCTTTAATAGTTTTGTTAAGAGATGTTTTAACCTGTTCAAAAGAGGCTTTTTCTTCACTGAAAGAGAGTCCTGCCGCCATTGTATGACCGCCAAAGCCGTCTAAAAGTTCGGAATTTGCAGCAATAGTGTCGTACAAACTTATTCCTTCAATACTTCTTGCAGAGCATCTAAATTGTTTTGTTTCTGTAGAATATGTCATTAAAAATGTCGGTTTGTAATATTTTTCTACAAGCATAGAGGCAACTATACCAATAATTCCGATGTGCCAATCTTTGTTGAACAAGATTATTGCACTGCTGCGGTTTCCTTCTTTTTTAACCATTTCATCAGCTTGTGCAAAAATTTCCTGACAGAGTTCTTGCCGGATTTTATTGAATTCATTTAGGGATTGAATTGCCATTTCGATTTCTTGTTTGTTATCAGAAATTAAAACTTTTAAGGCAGCATCAACTGTATCAAGTCGTCCGGAAGCGTTTATTCTTGGAGCTATACCAAATGCTATTTGTTCAGATGTAATTTGTCCTTTGTAACCGGCAAGGTCTAAAAGTCTTGAAAGACCGTAATGTTTACCATTAGAGATTAAATCTAATCCTTTTGTTACAAAATATCTGTTTTCACCGATTAGTGGAACTAAATCGGCAACTGTTCCCACTGCAACATAGGGTAAAATCTCTGATATAAATTCAAGTTTGTTGTATTTTTCTAAAAGAGCCTGAGCCACTTTAAATGCAACACCAACACCGGCAAGAGATGTTAAACTTTCTATTTGTTTTGTGCTTAAAGATTCATCAAGTGCATTGGGAGCTTTTGGATTAATTATTCCATATGCTTTTGGTAATATTTCTGGAGCTTCGTGATGGTCTGTAATTATTACATCAATTTTGAAACTGTTTAGAAAATTAACAGCATCGACATCAGAAATCCCGCAATCACAAGAAATTATAACTTTAGGCTTAACCTGAGTCATTAATTTAACCAGCGCTTTTGTGTCAAAACCATGACCTTCTTTTTCTCTGTCGGGGATAAAATAATTTACATCGGCACCAAGATATTTGAAAGTTCGATATAAAAGAGAAGTTGATGTGACTCCATCTGCATCAAAGTCTCCATGGATAACAATTTTTTCACCATTATCAATGGCTGTGGATAATCTTTCAACACATTTTTCCATATCACAAAAAACTTTGGGATGAGTCAATTTTATTTCTAACGGGTTTAAAAATTCTTTAATTTCTTCATCAGTTTTTATACCGCGTGTAAACAAAAGTCTTTTTATAAGTGATTTTTCTTGCGTATCAACTTTATTAAATATCCACTCTTTCATCTTTATCTCCCATTGAAATTATAACATAATTGAAAATGAATAATTAATTAAATTGTAACGTTTTTTTAACATTTTAGATTATTTATTAAAGTTTTTTAGAAATCTTGTCGTAGTTCATTATGTAATTAACGGAGAAACGGAAATGAACAGAATTAACGGAAACAATTTAGAAAATTTAAAAGCTCTTTACGGTGCTTATAATACTAAAAAAGCAGTTAAAGAAGATAAAAAAGAAACTGTTAAAGAAGTAAAAGAATTTGAAACTAAAAAAGTTGATGCTAATGTCTTAGATGTACTTGCAGCTCAAAATAAAGTTCAATTGAACAAAGTTGATACATCTGATGTTGCTACAGAAAAAAGATTGCAAGAAGCTTTTGCAAACTCAGCTTTTATGAAAAATTTAAACAATTTAGCTGAAGAAGATGATTTTCTTGCTTTTGCAAAAGCAAATGTTGTTGGAGTTAACCAGGAAAAATTAGCTAAATATCTTGAAAAACCACTTCATCAAGAAACAATTGAAGGTACTAAAAAATTATTTGCATAAACCTACTACTACACATAAATTCTTAAAAGACCAATCAGGTCTTTTTTTTTTGCTATAAATTTTCATCAACAAATTTTTGAGGATTATCAATTATATATTGTAAATCTTCTGGATTTTTTATATAACCAAAATCAAATCTTTCAGAATTTGAATTAAAAGCAGCCTGACCATAATCAAATATTCTGCCTAATGAAGTTTGTGAAACCTCTATAACATCAAGTTTTTCAAGCGGAATATCTATTTCTTCAGGATTTAAAACTCCAATTTTAATATGTGCAAATTTATTTGTAATAACAATGCTGTCAGATTTATAACGGGCAATCGGATAAATAATCATTCCAACAATTGCAAAAACAACAATCCAGCTAAAAAAGCTGTGAGTATTTAAAAATATATTCCAAAAATATATGAAAAACAGAGGGATTAAAAATATTGGCAAAACAAGTGCCATATAATGTTTTTGTACATCATATAAAACGTATTCTTCTTCATCAGATTTTACTGGAATTTCTTCTTTTATAACTTCTACAATTTTTGGTTGTTGTATTTCTGCTCTCAAATCAGAGCCGCAATATCTGCAAAAGTTGTCTGTTTCTTTAATTTCTTTTCCGCAATTCGGACAAAACATTGTTTTTTACCCTTCATTTTACAGTGCCAATTTTAGCACACGATTTGACATTAGTCAATTAGCGGTAGATAATTGGATAGGGAGAATACACTATGCCGAATAAAGAAGAACTTTTAAAATTATACAATATGGATTTAGACGAACTTTTAAAAATTTCGTCACAATATATAAAAAATGATATAGAATTTTGTTCATTGGTTAATGCAAGAAATGGAAAATGTTCACAAAATTGCAAATATTGTGCTCAAAGTTCACACTATTGCACAAATATAGAAACATATCCGCTTATAGATATAAATGAAGTAAAAAAAGCCGCATTTGAAGCGAAATCAAATAAAGTATCCAGATTTGCCATTGTTACTTCCGGTAAAACTCCTGATGAAGGCCGAGATTTTAAACTTGAACTTGAAATGATTAAAGAAATAAATAAAATTGAAGGGTTAAATTCTTGCGCATCTATTGGAATTTTGAATGAAGAACAAGCAAAACAGCTTGCCGATGCCGGTTTAAAAAGATTTCATCATAATATAAACACTTGTGAATCATATTATCCTCAAGTTTGTACAACACATACTTATCAAGACAGGATTAATACGTGCAAGCTTGTAAAAAAATACGGTATGGAACTTTGCTGCGGTGTAATTTTAGGAATGGGTGAAACTGTTGAACAAAGAATTGAAATGGCACTTGAACTTTCTGAAATTCAGCCGGATTCTATTCCTATTAATATTTTAATGCCAATTCCAGAAACTCCGTTTGAAAATTATTTTGACAAAATTGATGAAGAAAATATTTTAAGAACTTTAGCTGTATTTAAAATCGCCAATCCAAAATCTGTTTTACGTTTTTGCGGCGGCAGAATGAGATTATCAGAAGAAAATCAGCGCAGAGCATTAAAAACTTGTGTAGAGGGTGTAATGGTCGGCAATTATTTAACAACGATTGGTAAAGCTCCTCAAGAGGATATTAAAACAGCCAAAGAACTTGGAAAAAATATTGTTACAACTGTTTAATAATTATTAAAGTTTTTTCTTATGTTGTCCGTAAGTTATTATGAAAGGTAGTATTATGGGTGACGATATAAAGATAGATTATTTAAAACCTCCAGTGCAAAAAATGCCTTCATTGCTTGAAACAATGAAGAAAAATAAAATGCCGGTATTCAATTTTAAAACATTTTCAAGGCCGCTTACATTCAAAGAGCTTGCCGATAAAGAAGAAGTGGAAAAATTACATTCCGACTGGGCAAAAGTAATGCGTAAAGAAGCCCAAAATCATATTCCATTATACAATCCAGATCCGAATATATCAAAAAAATTTTTTCAAGAAGTAGTTAAAACAGCAGAAAGATTGAATTGTAAATCGGAGGATTTGGCGGCTGCAATGTATCGGGAGTCTCATTTCGATCCTCAAATTTCCAGCAGTTCAGGCAAATATAAAGGTTTAATTCAAATGGATAAACAAGCATTTAAGTTAGCTTTGGAACATGCTGTTAAAACTGGAAATAAAAGAATTGACCCTAAAATGACTTATGATAAATATGCAAAACTTCCGCGAGAACAGCAAATAAAATATGCAGAAGCGTATTTAAAGTTTAGAATTGATGAAGCAGGTTTGACCGGGAAAAAAATTAATGGCGGTCAATTATATGTATTGATACATGTGCCTTCTCATATTGATAATCCAAAAGAAGTAAGGAAACATCAAGCTTATATAGCAAAAGCTAAAAAAGTTCCGTCAGAAATAAATAAAATTTAAACTAGTATTATAAATAATTCTTTTACATCTTTATTCATAAATTTATTCTACCATAATTTTTTGGGATTTATTGGTTTATTCTTCAAATCGATAATTAATGAAACAAGTAAATAAAACCATAAAATATATAAAAATAAATTTATTAATATTAAGAGTTTTAAATCCCATTGAATAGTTAAAACACTCCAAAGACTTAATATAATTAGTAAAAATATGTTAGATATTATTAAAAAGAGATTTTTGTATCTGGCATTATAAGAAAATGTTATTATTAAATTTATAACTACGTAATATGGAACTAGTGTATATAAAATTAAGGCTAATAAAAACATTGCCCCCAAATCAGGACGTCCAAAATCTTCATTTTCTGCTGCATAGACTAAATTTTTAAAAGAAAAATACAAAAACCATGGATAATAAAGATTTATAAATAAGTATATTAAAATCTTATTAAGTGGTTTTATGTATTTTTCTAAATTAATCATAAATTCATAATAACATAAAAACTAAAATGGTAGTTTTGTTTTTATTGGTATTAAGGTATAGTAATTCTTTATAAGTTTCAATTCTTGTAATCGATATGCCGAATTATTAAAAAATGTTGATTTATCATATTCACTATTTTTAATATATTTGTTTTTTTTAAAATCATATAAATCGAATATTAATCCATTAAAATAACCGTCTTTGTCAATATGTGGGTTTAAAACAGTTGCATTATGTATACTTCTGAACAAATTTTGATCATTATTTAAAGATATTTGAAAAGAACCATTTGAAAAATTTGTACTTTTTTGTTTTACAACTTCTTGTAAAAATTCCGGTGAAGTTGCTATGCTTTTTGATAAAGAACTGTTTACATTATAAACTATTCCATCCCAATTTCTAGGAATATTTACATTTAAATCTTTACTTAATTTTTCATTAAATTTAGAACTTATAAATTTATAGTTATCTGTGTTTTGAATATTTTTAGGACCATAAATTGAGATATCCATCATATCACGTGCGTCCGGATATTTTGAATTTTGTGTATGATTAAAATTACTTAATCCTTTTTTATATAAATAAATTTTTGAATTATCCGTCATATTACTAGCTGCACCTGTAATATGTCCGGATATTGACCTGTAATGCGATTTAACTTTTGTGCCGTCATCACGTGTATATGAGTGAACATATACGACATCATCTGATAACGCCATATCCGAGTTTGTAGGTACACCTAAGTTCGCTAATTGATAATCAATTGCTTTTTCATTTTCTTGAAATTCGTTTGAAGACATGTTTCCAATGTCCTCACGTGTGAAAATTCTGTTGTTGTTTGAAATTTTGTTAAAAAATTCCCTTAAATTTGCCATTCGTTTTCTCCTTTCATTTTTGGCTAGTGCTAAAAAAAGAGTAAGACAGGATTTTAATAATCCTTATCTTACTCTTTTTTCTATTATTCAATTTTATACTACAATTATAAAATATGTTTTATTTTTTTGTCAATTATCTATAATATGTTAGATATTTCTATCTGCTCTATCTGCTAAAAATGTTGAGATAACAGGGATTGCAATATAATAGATGCTGCCAAGAATTAATGCTGGTTTTACAACTCTTAAACCGTCCAGATATGTGTTTAATTTCGGTGAATTTTTATTAGCTTTTTTAAAGTTTTCTACAAACTTTTCATAAGGCTTTTTGATTAAATGATTAATGCCATAAGCACTAGAAAGACATAAAATGGTTGATATTCCGGCATTGTACATTAATGGTTTTTTCCGTTTTTCTTCTATTTTTTTACTGTTTTTGGTTTGAACAATAAAAGTTCCAGTTGCTAACAGATCAGTTAGAGAAATTATATGCTGTTCAAAATTTGTATTATGGAATTTTTTTGACATTTTTTGAACAATTTCTGTATCCATTAATTTGCCAATTCCTCTGGTAAGTCTTTCTTTTCCGGTAAAAGAGATTTCTTTTTGAGGTTCATTTTTCTTTTTAAATATTTTTGACATAAATGGAGGTATTAATGCACAGGTCATAACTGATTTTGGAACAGCTATTATAAAACCGAGGCCAAGATTGAATAATTGTTTGGCAAATAAATATTTTTTTGATTTTTGTAATGTTTTTTCTCCGGCTTTAAGTGTTTTAATTGTGTTTTTTTGAAGGAATTTAGATGGATTTTTATCAATTTTTTCCAAAGCGTTTGAAACAGGTAACGACGCACATAACATTATTAAATATCCGACAGCAGATGATGCAAGAGATTTTGTACAGGCATATTTTTTATTTTCTATATCTGTTTTTGGAGTCGACATTATCGCAAGCGGACGTACAGCAGTTGACATTACAAGAGATGCAGATGCTATAAATAATGAACTTTTATTTGCGGCAAATTCAAGTCCTTTCTTAAAAAATTTATTTGTGTAAATCGGCTGTACATTCATTTCAATTCATTATACAATGCTCATAATGAAAATCACAGAATTTGTAAAAAAAGAATTACAGGGTTGGAAAAATTACGAAATAATCGGACTTTTCTTGATTATTGTATTTATTTTGGCAAGCGCATTTTTGTTAGAGGATTCAAAAATTGCAATGTGTTCAGCAATTTGCGGAATTTTATATACAGTAATTGCCGGTAAAGGTAAAATTTCCTGTTACTTTTTTGGACTTTTGGGGTCAGGTTGTTATATTTGGCTTTCTTTTAATAATGCTTTATGGGGAAATATGCTCTTGTATCTTTGTTATTATATTCCAATGCAAGTTTTAGGGATTTTTAAATGGAAAAATCATCTTAAATCAGATACAAAAGAAATTGAAAAAATACGTTTAACAAATTTAGCAAGATTAAAAATTTTATTAATTGGAATTTTGGGAAGTATATTTTCTGTTTTAATTCTTGCATATTTTAACGATAAAAGTCCGATAATAGATGGAATAACTACATTTATGTCGATACTTGGAATGTACTTTACTGTTAAACGTGCAATTGAACAGTGGATGGTATGGATAATTGTTAATGGATTATCATTTTTAATGTGGCTGAATCTTTTTGTACATGGTGCTAAAACTTTTTCTACAGTTATAATGTGGGGTGTTTATTTTATTCTTGCAATTTATTTGTATATAATTTGGAAAAAAGAATTAAGTTCTGTTAACAATTATAATGAAAAGTAGCAAAAAAATCTTTTAGTGGTTTTAATCATGTATCGTAAAAATTAAGGAGTATAAATATGTTAGTTAGTCCGGTAAGTTTTCAAAATAAACGAGATGTATCTTTTTCGAGCAGATTTTTAATTGATGTAGGCGGGAGTGTTGGCGAAAATTCATTAAAAGCTCTTTTGATTTCTAATAATAGCAGTAAAACAACAGCTAAAATGAAAGATATTGTTAATATTCAAGGTAAAAGAGTTTATGAAAATACCGAAGATTTTCTAAAAAAACTTGCCGGGAAAATGGCTGAATGTTATCGTGAAGGTTTGAAAATTAATCCAAAAGACAAAACCGTAAAAGAAGCAGTATTTTTTATGCCTGGTTCTGTCTATAACAATACTCTTTTGTATGCTGATAATATTCGCGGACTATCCGGTGCCGGCATGAGTGATATTAATTTTAACCATATTCCGAAATATTTAAAAGATAATGGAATAAAATTGTCAAAAGATTTTCAATTAAAGGTTTTCCAAGATTCTATGGGCAGCGGACTTGCCATAGCTAAAAAACTTTATGATAAAGGTATGCTTCATGCAGGTGATCATTATTCAGTTGCAATTACAGGCGGCGGATGCGGTATTTCAAATATAAGAGCTATTTCTGATACATCTGCAATTGTAGATGCTACAGGAAGCAGTTATTTTACAAATGAACAAGGTTTGGTAAAAATCGCAAATGCCGGAGCTTCTGCATCAAAACTTATCAATAACTTTTGTAATTCTATGGGGATAAATAAACAGGTCGGCCCCCAGATTGCAAGTTGCGGAATCGGACAGGTTGTTACTTCTGAAACATTTTTAATTCCTAAAAATGCGCAGGGTGAAAAATTAAAAAATCTTCTTTTAAGTTTGAAAAAGCTTGCTCCAAAAGATTCTACAGATCCAAGAAGTGAACTTGTTTTAAAACCTGTTTATACTTTGTATGATGAAAATAGTATAAAAATTACAGACGATTTTTCAAGAGATTTTAAACATGCACGTCATCAAGCTATCTGGCAGTATGCAGAAAGTCTTGCAAAATTTGCGGTAATAAAAGAAAATGAAGGCTCAAATGGTCTAATTGTAACCGGCCCTTTAGGATTTGCGGTGGATAAAGCTTTAAGAAAACATCATTCATCTTCACTTTCTGAAATGATTTCTCAAAGAATATCAGAAATGTACAATACATATGAATTGGATAAAATTAGAGACAGTCACAAATTCAGAGTAATCTGTAATCCGGAATTCAGCTTAGCAGATAACACAGAAGCAAGAGAACTAGCATTGAATTCAAAACTGGTTGGACAAAACAGATTTAACTGGCTAAAAATGGATTTTGATAAATAATTGCACTAACAAAATTCGGATGAAAAACGGAGAGAGGGTGGGATTCGGTCTTGCTCGTTCGCGTTTAACGGGTCTACGGTCTTTCTTTTCTCAAGCTTCGCTTGCTTTAAAGAAAGTACCTTCGCCCTCAGCTCACTCGCGCAACCCACAAAAAAGTAAGTTCTCATCCACACCCATCACAATTAAAAACGGTCTGCCACAAGGCAAACCGTTTTCAATCGGAGAGGGTGGGATTGTCTTGAGTCGCTCGCATTAAACGTGTCTTCGGTTGAGTGTTTAAGAATTTTATTCTCTCACACTCAAGCCTTCGCACTCTGCTCGCTCCTCGCTCGAACCACAGACACAGCTATTGCTGTGTGTGGGTTCTTCTCCCTTTTCCAATATTAAATACAACCGATTTTGCAAATACAAAATCGGTTGTTCAAAAAACGGAGAGGGTGGGATTCGAACCCACGGTACATTGCTGTACACAGACTTTCGAGATCCGCACCTTAAACCACTCGGACACCTCTCCATATAACTATTCTATCAAAAAATTAATTATTGATTGTAAAGAAATGTAAATCCGCCATTAGCCAAAAAGGCAATTTTTTTATAATTATATACTTTATATATATGTAAGAGATAAGAGAGAGAAAGAAAATGGCTGCTACACAATTCGGTACTTTAACCAGAAAAAATAAAACTAAAAAAATTAGCAATAAAGATATTACAAGTGCAAATCTTGAAGATTATACTTTTATTGGTAAAAACGATAGAAGAATGCGTTTCAATAATGCAAAAGATCCAATCTATTATGTTTTTGATGTTATTGAAAACAGACCAATAAAAACATTAGCGAAAGAATTTGTTAAAGATTCATTTTTTGATGCTGTAAATTTTGTTTCAAAAGTTGTTAGATAATCAATAGGATAAAAGGAATAAGGAAATTAAAGCGGTTTTAAAAACCGCTTTTTTATATGTGACTAATTATTACCTTTATTATTACGAAAAGTTAACAAAAGAGTAAATGTAACGAAATGTAAATATTAATTTAAAAAAGGCTGAAACCCTTGTATAATCACTCATAGCATAGCATAGCATAGCATAGAGGTGCACTATGTCAAGTTTTGAAAAATTTTTCCGATAACTCCCATATACAAAATATGGAGTAATCAATGGGATTATCAGCAGGACAAGCAAGATTATTGACAATCACCGGCCGCAAATCGGACTGTGAATTTCAATCCATGCGGCTCTCTCACCAAAAGATAGCGCTGACTCGTCAACTTGCGGATTTATCCAATGAATACCAAAATTCACTTGATCAAACCAAATTAATCTATGATTTCTACGGCACCGGAGATACAAGCACACAGTTGTCTTACAATCTATTAATGTCTCCATCTGCTTTGAATAACTACATGCCAACTTTAATAACAGATTCTTTAGGCCGAGTCACTTTAAATAGTAATTTAGCAAAAGCTGCACGTGCTGCCGGCATTCCGCAAGAAGGCTTAGGTTCCTTGCCATCAGATACTATGCGTAATAATTTTATAGAAGGTCTTGCCAGCAGCGGTGTGATAACAACAGATATGGCAAATAAAATCTTAGGTTTGCCGTATAACCAGAGTATAGGTTTTGGCGGTGGAACTACTGTTGCAACAACAACTCAAAGCGGAACTTTAGATGATTTTTGTGATTATTTGGAGAAAATGGGTGATGGTCTAACTATTCACATTAAAACTAACCAGGATATGGGAGATGCTTGCAGAGGTGTATATTTGCATGGTAGAAAAGGAGGCGAAGATAAAAATACAATTGAAATAGATTCTTATGGAACAGATAAAACTTATGATGTTAAATTATCTGATTTACTACAGAATGATATTATATTGAATCTTGAGGCAGAAAGTAAATGCGCATCAGTATTACGTGAAGAAGCCGGAAGATTAGTTTTTTCAACAGTTGAAGATATTTTAGATCAGGTTGGTGAATATTTTGCAAGTGTTTTAGATTTAGGTGATAGTTACACTGCAAAAGCTTTAGAATATGCTACTAGTAAAATTAAAGATATGTATATTCCATTAAAAAATTCTGAAAAATTTGAAATAGATCATGATAATATGACTTGGGTTGATTCAACAACATTACGAACAGAAAATCACATGGGTTGGGTTAGTCATGCATATAAACGTCATAGTGGTGGTCATAACTGGAATTCCAGTGCGATAAATATTAATAGTATGTTAAAAGCGTATTTAACATACTTTGAAGACTATAAAAACGGTGTTTCTACACTTGATTTATATGGCCAACAATATTTAGATGTAAAAAGAGGACTTTTAGCAGAAAACAAACTTGTAACCGATAAAAAAGATTACATGTACACCTGGAAAACCGGTTCTGAAGTATCAAGTGACGATATGGGCCAAGCCGCATTTTACGATGCATTGTTTAACCAATTATGCGCAAGAGGCTGGACAGAAAATGACGACATAACAAAAAACCAATATCTGCAAGAAATGTTACAGAGTGGTCGTCTATATGTTTCACGTACCAAAGATGACGGTTATTATTATCAAAGTAATTATGCAACCGACAGTTATATAAAAGAGGTTGCAGATGAAACTCTAATAGCTCATGCCGAAGCCAAATACAACACAGAAAAAGCTAAACTAAATCAAAAAGAAGAAATGCTAGATTTGAAAATGAAAAATTTAGACACAGAAATTTCATCCTTAACAACTGAATACGACACAGTAAAAAATACAATATCTAAGAATATAGAAAAATCTTTCAAGCGGTATAATGCGTAATCTCTTATTATTCAAAACAAAAATATTTGTATTATAATGAAAATATGAAATATAGAGATAATGTAAGAAACTTTTGTATAATAGCCCACATTGACCATGGAAAATCTACACTTGCCGACCGTTTGCTTGAAAAAACAGAAACAGTTGCTCAGCGCGATATGCAAAACCAGATTATGGATTCAATGGATATTGAACGTGAACGCGGAATTACTATAAAATTAAATTCGGCAAGAATGAATTATAAAGCTAAGAATGGCAAAGATTATATTCTTAATCTTATTGATACACCGGGACACGTTGATTTTTCGTACGAAGTTTCTCGTTCTCTTGCGGCTTGCGAAGGTGCTTTGCTTATAGTTGATGCAACTCAAGGAGTTGAAGCGCAAACTCTTGCTAATGTTTATCTTGCAATAGAACAAAATTTGGAAATTATTCCCGTTATTAACAAAATTGACCTTCCTTCTGCTGATGTTGAGCGTGTAAAAGAGGAAATAGAAGAAGTTTTAGGAATTGATGCATCTTTGGCAATTCCTGTCAGTGCAAAAGCAGGTATTGGTATCGAGGAAGTTTTGGAATCTGTTGTAGAATTAATTCCGCCTCCGGTTGATAATTCTGATAAACCTTTGAGAGCAATGGTTTTTGACAGCGCTTATGACCAGTATTTAGGAACTCTTTGTTTCTTTAAAATTATGGATGGTAAAATTAAACTTGGCGATAAAGTTAAATTTATGGCATCCGGCAAAGAATACGATGTTGTAGAATTGGGTTATCAAACACCGATGAGAGTTCAGGTTGATGAGCTAGTTTGCGGTGATGTAGGATATTTTGCCGGTTCAATTAAAGAATTAACAAGATTTGTAGGTGACACAATTACAACTGTAGAAAATTCTGCAAAAGAACCTTTACCTGGTTATAAAGAAGCTTTACCAATGGTTTTTTCAGGAATGTATCCTGTTGATAATGACGATTATGCAGATTTGAAAGAGGCTCTGGAAAAACTTAAACTTAACGACAGCAGTATTACTTTTGAACCTGAAACTTCATCTGCTTTAGGCTTTGGTTTTAGATGCGGATTTTTGGGAATGCTGCATATGGAAATTGCTCAAGAACGTTTGGAACGAGAATACGGTCTTTCACTTGTGACAACAGCTCCATCTGTAGTCTATCATGTTTATAAAACAAATGGTGAAATGGTAGAAATTGACAACCCTGCTAATTTACCTCCGGCTCAGTTAAGAGATTATATTGAAGAACCATATGTAAAAGTTCAAATTATTGCTCCAAAAGATTATGTCGGAACTTTGATGGATTTGGCACAAACCAAACGAGGTATATTTATTAATATGTCTTATATTGATAAATTCCGCGCAAGTCTTGAATATGAAATACCATTAAGCGAAGTTATTACAGATTTTTATGATCAATTAAAGTCACGTACGCAAGGTTATGCAAGTATGGATTATGAATTTAAAGATTATAAACGCTCAAAACTTGTAAAATTAGATGTAATGCTTGCAGGTGAAGTTGTTGATGCTTTGTCTGTTATTTGTCATGAAGATAATGCTTTTTATATCGGTCAAAAATTAACAGCAAAATTGAAAGATATTATTCCCCGTCAGTTGTTTGAAGTTCCTGTACAAGCGGCAATAGGCGGCAGAGTAATCGCAAGAACAAATATTAAAGCTATGCGTAAAAACGTTCTTGATAAATGTTATGGCGGAGATATTTCACGTAAGCGAAAATTATTAGAAAAACAAAAGAAGGGCAAAAAACGAATGAAATCTGTAGGACGTGTAGAAGTCCCTCAAGAAGCATTTATGGCTGTTTTGAGTCTTGATGAGGAATAATTTTTTCATCAATAATTTTTCTTGTTGCCTCAGTTCTGTTTTTTACTCCCAATTTAATGTATATATTTGTCAAATTTGCTTTTACAGTTGAAGGGCTTATAAATAAAGTTTTTGCTATTTCTTCATTGCTCATCCCAAATGCTAATAAATACATTACGTCAAATTCTCTCTGTGTAAAATTGTACTCTTTACTATCTTCTGATTTAATCATTTTCATTGTTCCTGTAATATTCTTTATCCTTTTTCATACTAGCAGAATGAAATATTTTTTGTATTAGACGAAAGTCTACATTTCAGTCATACAGCAGAAATCAGAGAAAATAGGCTAAAATCAACATGTAAAGAAATATTACAAAATATGTATATAGTATATATGATTTAGGCAATTTTTAAATACAAAAATACTTTATATAAATATAGAGAATCAAAAAGGAAAATAGAGTATAATATAAGGAGAATAGATATGGACCAAATCGGACGTTTAAATGCACTACATGCAGCAACTAATATTGCAAAAACATCAAATGTTGGTAAAGCAGAAAGTACACAATTGTTTAATACAAAACCTGCAAATAATGAAGGTTTTTATCCTGGACTAAACTTATCTGTTGAAAAACGAATGGAAGCACAAATGAACAATTCTTCGTTTTTCCAGGATTTGAATAACATTTTTGGAATATAAAAAGACCGAAAGGTCTTTTTTTTTTATGCTCTTGGATGTGTCTGATTATAAACTTCTTTTAGATGACGAGTTGATACATGAGTATAAATTTGTGTGTTAGAAATACTTGCATGACCAAGAAGTTCTTGTACAATTCTCAAATCAGCACCGTTTTCTATTAAATGTGTTGCAAAACTGTGTCGAAATACGTGTGGTGTAACATGTTTTGGCAAATTAATTTTTTCAACTATTTCATTTATGACTTTTCTTACGGTTTTTGTTTGAAGTCTGTAACCGGTGTTATTTATAAATACAGGTGAATCTTCATTCATTGGCGGAGTTGGAAAACCTTTTGGAATTAATGTTCTTGCACTTTCAATATATCTTTCAAGATAATTTTTTGCCCTGTCTGTTATCAAAACTATTCTTTCTTTTGACCCTTTTCCAAAAACTCTTATTTCGTTTTCTTCCAGATTTAAATCTCCAAAATTTAAACCTGCAAGCTCTGAAATGCGCATTCCTGTAGCCCATAAAAGTTCAAGGATTGTTCTGTTTCTGTATCCTGAAGGGGTTTCTATTTTTGTATTATTTAAAATTTGTTCAACCTCATCCGGTGTTAAAAATTTGGGCAATGATTTTGAGCGTTTTGGATTTGTTAAACTCATTGCCGGATTTGAATCAACTTTTCGTTCTCTATATAAATATTTGTAAAAAGTTCTTAATGATGCAATTTTTCTGGAAATAGTTGTTTTTTTGTAATTAAATCGCTGAATAAAATGCATATATTCACGAATTTTTGAAAAATTAACGTCTTCGCAGGATTGTTCATCCATCCATACAATAAAGCTTAAAATGTCCGAACAATACGCTTTTGCAGTATGTTCTGAAAAGTTTTTTTCTGCAATTATATATGATTTAAAATCTTCCAAATCCTGTTTCGAATTTTCGTTTAAACCCATGATTTTCCTTGTTTTCTACTTCATTTACATTATTGATTTTTTATATTCATTATTATACAATATTTTTAGAAGAATTAAAAATTATTAACAAACTCCAGGAGAAAATAATGAATTATAAAAAATTGTTAATATCATCAATAGTCGTTATTGCTGCCCTATCAACACAGGTATATGCTAAAGAATTACAGGCTCAAGTACAAAAAAATACTGCCGGAGTACCAAATATTTACTCTGAACAAAAAGTTGCCCCAATTAAATCTTTATCTCAGCCTTATCCTGAAATCGCAAAATTAATCGAATATAATCACTGTGATGAAGCTGATAAAAAATTACAAGAAATGTTAAATTCAAAACCGAATGACCCAAATCTTTTGGCTTTGAAAGCTGTTTCACAAGCTAAACAACATAAGCTTGATCCAGCTCAATTTGAATTGGATAAATTAATTAAGAGAGCTCCGAACAATCCAATTGTTCACTATGCTCAAGGTTATGTTTATATGCAAAGACAAACAGCCTCTGACGTTGATTATATCAAAACAACAAGAGGTCTTATCAATTCTGCATTAAAAGAATTTGTTACAGCTGTAAATTTAGATAAAAATTATTATCAAGCTTACAACGCAATGGGTGTTGCAACTTTAAAGCTTGGTAACAAAGACGATGCAATGGATTTATTTAACACAGCATTAAAAGTAAATCCTGGTTTTGCAAACGCATACGATAATGTTGGTGTTATTGAAATGATGAATGGAAACCTTGATGCTGCTGAAAAGAATTTTATGAATGCAATGAAATTCAATACCCACAATCCTACAGCATGGTATCATATGGCACAAGTTGAAACTCGCCGCGGAAATTATTCTAAAGCGTTAACTTGGGTTAACCACTCATTGCACGTAAATCCAAATTCTTCTCCAGCTTTAACTTTGCAAGGTGAATTGTACTTAAAACAAGGTAACCAGGCTGCCGCAATTAATTCTTTCAAAAAAGCTCAAATTGTTAAACCGGAAAACGCAAGACCTTACATGAACCTTGCTACAATTTATGAAAATCGTGCAGATGAAGAATTTGCAATGGAACAATTGAAAACCGCTCTTGCAATTAATCCGAACAATGCTGAAAGCAAATTAAGAATTGCAAATATGGCGCTTCATATTAGAAAATACGATCAAGCACTTGATTATTATACAAAACTTGTCGGCGATTCAAACTATAATGACGATGCAATAATCGGTCTTGCAAATACATATTACGAAATGTCAAAAGAACGCGGTGAAAATCATGGTATTACAACAAACCGCGAAATTTATCTTGCATATGACTACATAAACAAAGCGATTGAAAAATGTCCTGAAGATTTAGAACTTCATCTTGCAAAACTTAAACTTGCAAGACTTATCCACCAAGAACCGCTTTCTCGTGACAGTTTGAACTATATTGTTCAATCTGCTGGAAACAACTTAATGGATAATGTAATTAAAGGTGAAGCATATCTTGCTTTAGGCAGAGAAAAAGATGCTGTTTATACATTTGAAAACGCTGTAAACTTCTCTAACTCAGTAGAAGATGATTTATATTTAGGTGAAATTCTTGTTCATAACAAACAATTTAGAACAGCAAGAGTTGCACTTCAAAAAGCATTAATGAAAGATCCTGATAATATTATCGCTAAAAACGGAATCAATTATATTAATCTTTGCGAAATTAAATCAAATGAATTCTTTGATATTGCGCAAAGACAATATCAAGAAAACAATTACGCATCAGCAATTGAATATTGTAACCGCGCAATTGATTTTTATCACAACAGCCCTCAAATTGCAAAACTTAAAGCAATGTCTTATGAAAAAGAACTTAACTATCGTGGAGCTGTAAAATATTATCAGCAATATTTATCAATGAATCCAGATGCTGCTGATAAAGAAGCTGTTATTCAGAAAATAAATAGTTACGCGCCGAAATCAAACTAATGAAAAAATTCGATATTCGAAAAACATTTGAAATATTTTTGAGAGAGCCCATCAGTGTATTAACTGAAGGGCTGTTTCAACTTGTAAATATTGAGAATAATATTTTTAGTCAAAAGCCGTATATAGGTGTAGATTTTGTGAATAAAAAAACACAAATTACGGTAGTTAACAATGAAAAAATGTACAAAATGTTTCAAACAGTTTTATTCAAACGCCGCCTAAAAGAGCAAAAAGAAAAAGCTATGACTAAGTAAATGCAATTTTTCTTTCTCTCTTTTCAGGGGCGAGGGGTTGAATTAAAAGAGTGGATAAGATAATATGTGAATAAGTTCTTATCGTGTGCTACGTACGTAGCCCTGCCGGTAGATATTGATATAGATTTTGCAGATTCTTGATAAGTGTCGCACACAGTAATTTATCCCCTCTCCCGCAAAGGGCGAGGGGATAAGTCATATTCCCTCTCCGAGGGAGAGGAGATCTGCTCCCTCCTTTTGTAAGGGAGGGTTGGGGTGGGTTTTACCCCTCACCCGAATTCTAACAACTCGCAAGCTCGTGGAGAAGTCTACCCTCTCCCGCAAAGGGCGAGGGGATAAGTCATATTCTCTCGCCGAGGGAGAGGGTTAGGGAGAGAGCTTGATTGAAGATGCTGAGATAAATTTAATGTTCATTAATAAGAGTATCAATATGTTTAAAGATATTCTCATTATAGCGGCTGTCGACTGCGCTGTATGGCAACACTATTCCGCCAAATTGTTTTTCTACATTTTTTATGACATTTAATGTTTTGGAACGCGGCACATAATCCATTTTGGTTACTATTGTGAAAATTGGCAGGTTATACGCTTCAACCCATTCACGCATCTGAAAATCATTCTTTTGAATGTCATGACGTCCATCAACAAGTTGTATTAAAGATGTTATTTGTTCTCGTTTAAGCAAATATTCTTCAAGATATTTTTGCCATCTGTTTTGTGCTTCTTTAGAAACTTTTGCATAACCATATCCGGGTAAATCTGCAATCATAAATTTATCTGCAAATTGAAAAAAGTTTATTAATCTTGTTTTCCCGGGAGTATTAGAGGTTTTGGCAAGTTTTTTTTGATTTGCCATTCCATTTATAAAAGACGATTTGCCGACATTTGAACGACCCAAAAGCGGAAATTCCGGTAATTTATAATCCGGACACTGAGAAAGTTTTTCAGCACTTATCAAAAATTTTGCCTGCATATACATAAACTTATAATAACATAAAAATTAATTGTGTTTTAATTTTTTAATTAATAACATTAACGGGATTACTGCGAAACAAAGAAGTCCGAAAATTCTGAAAGAATCAATAAACGCCCAAAGTGTTGACTGCTTTATAAGCTGTCCATATTGTGAATATTGTGCCATATATTGAGCTACAGAGCCTTCTGTATATTGCATTAAAGCTCCTGCTGTTGATTGAACACGCTCTATAAATGCAGGATTAAGCTCACTCATTTTACCGACAAGCATATATTGATGAATTTGTGCAAAACGCGTTAACATTGTTGCAACTAAAGATGTACCGATTGCACTTCCTATGTTTTTTAATAAGTTTTGAAGCCCTGTTGCATTTGTCATCTGATCGTTTCTTAATGTTGCGACAGACAAATTCATAATAGGAACCATTGAAAGTCCCATACCTAAACCCATAAAATAATTTGGAATTGCAATATTCATGTTTGATATTTGTAAATTCAAAGATCCAAATACCAAACTTGACCCGCCAATTAATGCAAGCCCTATTACAACAAAAAGCCTGTTATCAATTTTGTTTGATAATAATGCTGTCATTACCATTGCAGTCATACTTCCAAAACCTCTCGGCATCATTGTTGCGCCGCTTAAAAAGGCAGTATATCCCATCATACTCTGCAAAAATTGCGGTAAAATTGCAAGTGATGCATACAATACAGCCTGAATTACAACTTGAATTATTGTACCTGCTGAAAAATTTCTGTCTTTAAATACAGATAAATCAACAAGAGAATGTTTATTAGTAAGCTGCGAATGGAAAAACAATACACATGCAATCATAGAAATTGTAAATGTCCAGCAAATCCATGCTGCATTAAACCAATCAGCATTATTTCCTTTATCAAGAACTGTTTGTAGAGTAACAAGCCAGATTGTCAAATAGAAAAACCCTTTACCGTCAATTTTCACATTTTTTTGTTTACGCGCATAAGGCGGATCTTCAACAAGTCTTTTTGAAAGAATTGCTGCGATACATCCAAATGGTACATTAATATAAAATATCCAAGGCCATGTCCAGTTATCTGTAATCCATCCGCCAAGAACAGGCCCGATAATCGGTGCCAAAATTACTCCCATTCCAAATATTGACATTGCAAGTCCGCGCTTTTCTTTTGGAAAAGCTTCTAACATTATTGCCTGAGAAATAGGCAAAATTCCACCACCGCCAAAACCTTGTAAAATTCTTGCAAAAATCATAAATTCGATATTTTTAGCCATACCGCAAAGCATTGATGCAATTGTAAAAAGCATTATACTTATGATAAAAAAGTTTTTACGTCCAAAAACCTTACTGAAGAAATCAACGGCAGGAATCACAATACCAGCGGCGATTAAGTAAGAAGTCAAAATCCACATGCTCTCATCGCGAGTTGCAGAAAAACTTCCTGCCATATGAGGCAAAGCTACGTTACCGATAGTTCCGTCAAGCACATAAATAAATACCGCAAGCATTACGGGTATAATCATTATCCAAGGGTTTACGGTTGGTTTCCAGTTTTCAGTATTCATTTCTGTGTAATATTCCTTGTTAAGAAGACCGGATGTCAAGATGTCAGGAGGTCAAGCCATTATAGGTGAGCTTTGCTCACGAAATAAGCCTGCCTTCCTGTCTTCTTATCTTCTGTTCTTCTATTTTATTCTCTCCCTTTAATAAAAACATAAAAGGAATTAAAATAAAACAGGCTATTGCAAAAACTTTAAATGTTGTCATATAAGCGCATAATGTGGATTGCTGGATTAATTGATTATAAAGCAGTTTACCAGCCATATTTAAAGAATTTGCCATGTCTCCCGCCTGATTAATAAATGAGCCCGCATACATTTGTAATCTGTCTGAAAATGCAGGATTTAATTCTGTCATATTTTTAACAAGTCCTGATTGATGTACCTGTGAAAATCTTGAAATCATTGTTGCAACAAGAGAAGTCCCAACAGCCCCGCCGATTGTTTTTAAGAGGTTTTGAAGTCCTGATGCGTTTGTCATTTGGTCGTTTCTTAAGGTTATACAAGATAGAGTTGTAATTGGCATAAATGAGAACACCAATCCAAGTCCGAAAATAAAATTCGGTATTGCAATATTCATCGGGTTAATTTGAAGGTTTAATAATCCTAACATCCAACCGCCTGTTGCAAGACAGCAAAGTCCAATGATACCATAAGTTTTATAACTTATACGTCCTCCCAGACCTCCAAAAATTATTGTTGCAGTTAAACATCCAAGTCCTCGCGGAGCAATAGCCAATCCGCTTAAGAATGAATCGTAACCCATCATATATTGGAGCATTTGAGGTAAAATTGCCAAAGATGCCAAAAGTACCGCGTTAACAAGGATTAACATGCCTGTCCCGAAAAGATAATTTGTATCTTTTAAAACATCTAATTTAACAAGCGGATTTTTACCTTTAACCTGTGAATAGAAAAATAATATAGCACCAGTCAGCGCAATTGCACTCAGCCAGCAAATCCATGGCGCATTAAACCAATCGGCATCATTACCTTTATCAAAAACGATCTGCAAAGGAACTAACCAAACACAAAGCCATAAAAATCCGAATTTATCAAGATGTGTGCCGGCCTGTTTTCTTGCATACGGCGGGTCTTGCAGGAATTTTTTAGCCAGAGCTATACACAAAAATCCAACCGGCATGTTGATGAAGAAAATGTAAGGCCAAGACCAGTTTTCAGTAATCCATCCACCGACAATAGGACCTAAAATAGGAGCTACAACAACAACCATACCAAATACAGCCATTGCTTTGTTTCTATCTTCACCAGAAAAACTTTCCATAGTAACAGCTTGTGCCATAGGCATTAAACATCCGCCGCCAAACCCTTGCATTGCACGAGCAATTACAATCATTCCTATAGAATTTGAAATTCCGCATAAAAACGAAGCAAGAGTGAAAATAAACACCGCAAGCATGAACAAATTTCTGCGGCCAAAAAACTTACACAAAAAGTCAATCATAGGGATTATGATACTGCTCGCCATTAAATAGCTTGTCAAAACCCAGATAGATTCTTGCGAACTAACCGAATATGACCCTGCAATATGTGGCAGCGCTACGTTTGCAACAGTTTCATCCAATGCATACATAAAAGTTGCAAGCATTACGGGTAATATCATTAACCATGGATTAACCGTCGGTTTCCATTCTTGAACGGTGTTTGTTTCTGACATAATATTCCTTATTAAGAAGACCGGATGTCAAGATGTCAGGAGGTCAAGCTAGTTTCGGTGCTACAAAAATATCTGTAAATAGCTTGTCTTCCTGTCCTCTTGCCTTCTGTTCTTCTATTTAATTCTCACTTTCGGCACTACGGACATTCCGGGAACTATATTAAATTCATTCGGGTCAATTTCTTCTGTAAACACGATTTTTACAGGAATTCTCTGTACGATTTTAACGAATGAACCTACAGCGTTTTCAGGCGGGAATAAACTTGATTTTGCGCCTGATGCTCTTTGAATGCTGTCAACTTTACCTTTGAAAGTATGATTTGGATAAGTATCGATTTTTATATCAACTTCTTGACCCGGTTTCATGTGACGTAATTGGTTTTCTTTGTAGTTTGCTACAATCCAGACATTTTCGGGAACAATTACAAACAAGGGAGTTCCGATATTAACATACATACCTTTTTCAACACGTCTTGAAGAAACAGTACCAGTTTGAGGTGCGTAAATATTTGTATAACCAAGATTTAATTTCGCCTTGTCTCTTAATGCTTTAATCTCTTTTAAATCAGCATCGGCAACTTTGTTTCCGCCTTGAGAAAGTAAAGCTTCTTCTGCATTTGTTAAGTTTGCCTGAGCAGAATCATATTTTGCCTGTGCCTGATCTAAAGTTTGTTTTGATACAGCACCTTGTTCAAAAAGATTTTTGTATCTGTCTAAATCTTTTTTTGCAGTGTCAATATTTGATTGCATAGCCTTAAAATTGGCCTTTGCATTTTTTTGGTTTAACAACATTTTTTCATATTTAGCCTCAGCTTGTGCTAAAGCAATTTCATAATCCGCAGGGTCGATTTTTGCAACCAAATCACCTTCTTTAACTTTTTGGTTATCTGTGATAAATATTTCTGTTATTTGTCCTGATACACGCGGAGCAACCTGAACGGTTGTTGTTTCAACATATGCATCATCAGTTGATTGATACAATAATGCATCATGAATGAAAAAAGCTCCTGCGACTGCCACAACCGCTCCTACACCGATTGCAATAAATCTTTTGAACGGTTTATGTTCTTGTTTCAATTCTTGTTCATTTGTTGTATTTTCTTCTGTCATTTAGTTCTCCTTTTTATCTAAGACCGGATGTCAAGATGTCAGGAGGCTATTATAGGTGAGCGTTGCTCACGAAACCAGCCTGTCTTCTTGTCATCCTGCCTTCTATTTTTCCAATCATATATTCGTTTCTACCATTTGTTCCAATTCTAATCTGAAAGCTTTTAAGACACTTTGAACTTTATTCCATGTTTCTTCCGGTACTTTGTGAGTTACACTTTCAAAGTAATGTCTAATTTTTTTGTTAATAAAATTGAGTTCTTTATAACCTTTTTCAGTAATCCCCATTTTTTTAACAAGTCTGTTATTCTTTGTGTCAATAAATCTTGTAATAAATCCTTTTTGTTCCAGCGTATCTAAAATTCTGCCTGTATTTGCTCTATCTTTGATAAGAATTTTTGCCAAATCTCTTTGACAAATTCCGGCATTAATAGAAATTGTGTCCAATGCAGCATATTCATCCATGGTAATTCCTATTTCAAGTTTTTCAAAAAGCTGTTTACCAAGCATTTTCATCAACCTTGAAGTCTGCTCAAGTTCATAATGTATACTGTCTGTGTAATGTTCTATTTTTTCTGCCATTCTGATTACCGTTAAAATTTTAATATATGTTGTAAAAAAAATATGTTGCATTTACAACAATATTATGCTAACATATGATTATAAAAAATGCAAGAGGAAATTTTTGCAAAGAAGAACAGAAGGCAAGAAGGTAAGAAGACAAGCTGGTTTCGTGAGCAAAGCTCACATATAATAGCCTCCTAACGTCTTGACATCCGGTCTTCTGATAGAAAGGATATCAATGAAAAAGATAATAACAATTGCACTATTAACAAGTATTATAAGCCTTAATATCATACCGGCTATGGCAGATTCACCCCAGCCGAAACAGTTCAAAAGCATGGTTAGTAAAAATAAGAAGGCTCCAGATGAAAGCTATAAATTTGCATATATTAATATAAATTGGTGGGAAAATTTTAATGACGATTTATTAAATAATTATATTGAAAAAGCTGTTTTAAATAATTACGATTTAAAAATGGCAACTATAAATGTTGAAGAATATTACCAACAAACAAGAGCACAGTTTGCAAATGAATTACCTTCTGCAACTGCGGGTTTTGGGCCTTCATTGATTAAAATGCCCGGAGCAACAAATACTAAGGCCGGTTTTGGAGTTCCGATGATTGTTCAATATGAAGCTGATATCTTCTTGAAAAACAGAAATAAAACTCAATCTGTTAAGAAGCTTTATGAAGGTTCAAAAATGGATGAACGTGCTGCATATATAGCAATTGCATCTGCTGTGGGTTCAACTTATTTTAATATTGCAAATCTTGATAAAATTATTTCTTTACAGGAAGAAATTGTTAATATAAGACAAGATATTTATAATTTGATGTTAGCACGTAACAAAGAAGGGTTAACCTCTACTGCTGACACAATTAAGGCAAACAAAGCACTTGTTAATGGACAAACTGATTTATTAGAACTTAAAAAACAAAGAGAAAAATTATTAAATCAATTTTGTGTGCTTATTGGTGAAAGTCCGGAAAATGCATCATCAATTGAAAGAACATCATTTGACAACTTAAATTATGATTTTGCAATTCCTTCTCAAATCCCTTCAGAAATTATTGTAAACCGTCCAGATTACGTTAAAGCGGAACTGATGGTTGAAAAAGCCGGAATTGATGTTAAAGTTGCTAAAAAAGAATTTTTACCATCAATTAATATTATAGGCGGCGGTTTGTTTAACGCAGGCGATATCGGCAGTCTGTTTACTACAAAAAATATGCTTTTAGGTGTTGCCGGCGGAATTATGACACCGTTATTTCAAGGTGGAGCATTGAAAGCTAATTTGAGATTGAAAAAAGCGACTTATGAAAGAGTTTTGCAAAACTATTACAAAACCAACTTGACAGCAATCCAAGAAGTCAATGATGCTCTTGTTGCTTCTCGTATGGATAAAGAAAAAATGATTCAAACAGAAAAACAATACAATTTGGAAAAAGCAGATTACAAATTTAATGAACAAAAATTTAATCAAGGTACAATTTCAAAACTTGATTTAATTCAACATCAAGAAAATTTGCTTACAATCGAAAAATTAGTTGCACAACAAAAAGCAGAATGTATGACGGATGCAATAAGCTTGTATAAAGCTACAGGCAGCCGTCCATACGACTACGTAAATTAAGGAGCGCAGCCAAAATTTAATAAATAACACCAAGATATACTTACATGGCTACGTGCGTAACAAATACCAAAATTTAATAAATAATACCAAGATATACTTACATGGCTACGTGCGTAGCACATCATCACCTCTTTACTTATAAGAAGTAAAGCGCCGGCAAAAATAATTGCCGGCCTTTTTTTATTATAATTATTGAATTTGCATTTCTTTTTCAAATCCGAACAATGAACTTACTGATTCATCATCATGAATTCTTGCAATAGCTGCTCCTAAAAGCGGTGCAACAGAAAGCTGTTTAATATTTGGAGGCATTTTTTCCATATCCAAAGGAATTGAATTTGTAACGATGCATTGTTTGATAGGTGAATTTGCAAGTCTTTCAATCGCAGGGCCTGAAAATACAGGGTGTGCTGCGCATACGTAAACTTCTTTTGCCCCTTCCTTCTTTAAAAGTTTAGAAGCTTCACAAATAGTTCCGGCTGTATCAATGATATCATCGTACATTACGCAAACTTTATCTTTAACTTCACCGATAACATGAGATGCAATAGCTTCATTATGTTTGTCACGACGTTTGTCAATGATTGCAAGTGAACATCCAATAGTTTTTGCAAAATGTCTTGTTCTTTGAACACCACCTGTGTCAGGGCTAACTGCAACAATATCATCAGGATCAATATTCAAACTTTTAATATAATTTGTTAATATTGGTTCTGCAAAAATATGGTCGACAAGAATATTGAAAAACCCTTGAATTTGACCGGTATGTAAATCCATTGCAAGAACTCTGTCTGCTCCCGCTGTTGTTAATAAATCAGCTACAAGTTTTGCTGTAATTGCTTCGCGGCCGGAAGTTTTTCTGTCCTGTCTTGCATAACCATAATAAGGAATTACTGCAGTAATAGTTTTAGCACTTGCACGTTTGAAAGCATCAATAATAATTAACAATTCCATAAGATTTTCGTTAACAGGATTGCAAAGAGGCTGAATAATAAATACATCATCCCCTCTGACACTTTCTTTAACCTGCACATAAATTTCGCCATCGGCAAAATTTTTAATAACCATAGGCCCAATAGAAGTTCCAAGATAATCGGCAATTTCTTGAGCAAGTTTTGTGTTTGAACGTCCCGCAAAAAGTTTGATATCATGTGTCGGATTGATAGTTCGTTCTAACTGAGGAAAAGTCATTTCTGCTACCATATGTAATTCCTTTCATTTATATTGAATATTATAAATGTATTGGGTTATAACCTCAATAATTCATTAAGTAATATTACTAAAACAGGAACAGAAAAATTTTTGCTAAAAATTAATGGATTTATATATAATTTTACACTAAAATCACCTCTATATGTCACCTTGAACTTGTTTCAGGGTCTCATAACTAAGAGATGCTAAATCAAGTTCAGCATGACGGGTAGGAATTATTCTGTGTAAAATTATATATAAATCCTTAATTATCAATTAGAGAAAAATTTTCTGGTAAACCATCTTCAATTAATTTAACCAATTCTGAAGCTTTAATATTGTATGCTTCAGCAAGTTTGAAAATAGTGGTAATCTGCGGATCTTTAAGCGCACGTTCAATTGTACTGATAATAGACACAGAAATATCATATTCACTAGAAAGAATAAATTGGCTTTTTTCACCTCTAAGTTTTCTAGCTTGTTTTGCTAATGATTTTAATATTATTTTCTTTTTTTCTTCAATTTTCTCTTGCATTTTAATTATTTTAACCATATGATAGATTTATCGCTTTCACGAACAAGAATAAAAAGGCTTAAAATGTATAAAAAAACGATATTATTAGATTTGGATGGTGTCTTGAATGAGTATAATGGAAACTATATTCATGGGTATATACCGCCGGCGCGAAAAGATACGTTAAATTTTGTTAAGCAGTTATCAAAACAATATATTATAAAATTATTTACGACCCGGGATATAGAAATTGCAAAAAAATGGTTAAATGAAAATCGCCTGAGTGATTACATAAATTCTGTAACAAATACAAAAGAGTTGGCATGGTTAATAATAGATGACAGGAGTATAAGATTTGACGGTTGTTATGAGAGCATGTTGAATAAGATTAACAATTTTGAGGTTTGGTATAAAAAAGAAAAAGAAAATGCTTGATTTTAAAAAATGTTCATGATAGATTATATCTTGCTAACCGAATTGAGAATTTGCGGGCTGCTAGCTCAGGTGGTTAGAGCGCACCCCTGATAAGGGTGAGGTCGGTGGTTCGAGTCCACTGCGGCCCACCATTTAACAAAGAGGCAATTTTGACTAAAGGTTGAAACGCCTCTTTTATTTTTATATTAAGGGTTTCGCCGTCATAAAAAAAGTTCGAGCATAGGAGTTTTATCAATTCTCTTTTTTCTTCAATAGAACCTCGCAAATACAGTCCGGGAGCGTTTTTAAAAAGTTCGAGTATTTTTTTTGAAAAATCAATAACATCTGCAGATGTCGAATTTAATCTCGACATTTTTAAATTTAACGAATTGAGTTTGTCTTGATAATCGTCGCGTTTTTTGTCGTAAATTTTCTCCTCCAAGTTCCCGTCAAGGTACATATCAAACATTTTATTTAATCGATTATTTAAAATGTCGATTTCTTGTTGGGTTTCTTTTATTTGCTCCTCATTATACAAATTCGCGGATTCAATTTGTTGTTTAATTTGGTTTTGAATTATTGTCATGCCCTCATCGGTAACAACGAGAGATTTTAAAATATTTAAAAATTGCTCCTCGGCGAACGCCTCTCTCAAATATCGATTTCGTTTGCAATTTCCGCCGCGGTTTCCGGTGCAATGGTAATAAACATATTTTTTCTTTTTGAGTTCTCCGACAAGAGAACAGCCGCAATGAGAGCATTTTATAAAACCCGAGAATAAAAACGTCATTTTTTTAACCTTTATTGTTGATGTTTTTTGTTTAATAACCTTTTGACAAATATAATACAATTCGGCGGAAATTATCGGTTGATGTTTACCGTTAAAATACCTTTTTCCTTTCCACATAAAATCGCCCATATAAACCGGATTTTTAAGTATTTTTTCAATATGAGATTTTCCGCATTTTACACATGGCGAAATTTGAAATCCGCGACGTCTCATTTCGGCCGCGAGCGTCAAATATGAATAATTCCCGGTCGCATATAAATTAAAAATCTCTTTAATAAACGGAGCCTTTGTTTCGTCAATAACCAAGTAAGAACGTTTTTTGATTCTTATTGTTTTATATCCGACCATAGCATGCGACGGATAATAACCCTGCTCGGCTTTTTCTCTCATTTTGGAGGAAACCTCGAGAGATAAGTTCCGGGAATAAAGATTCGAGAATCCGTTGTTTATTTCAAATATTAAAAAATCTTGCGGTTTTGAATTTTCGCATAAAACGAGGTTATCTTGTATTAAATGAATGTTAAAACCTTGATGTTCGGCCATGAATGATAACGTCGCAGAGTCAACAGGATTTCGAGACGCTCGGTCATTCTTTAAAAAGACGAGGTTTTTTATTTTATGGCGTTTTGCGTATGTTATCATCTCATTAAACGCCGGACGTCCCGGTATTTTTGCAGTATGTGATTCGGAATAATGTTTAACAATCTCAAGTCCGCGAGCGTTACAATATGAAATTTCCTCTTTATGTTGAAAATCGAGGGAATATCCTTTTTGACGTTGTTCGTCCGAACTAACGCGAGTATATATCAAACATTTTTGTCTAACCATTTAAAAACCTTGTTTTTATTTTGTGATAGCCTTTTTTATTTCTTTGATTGAGTTGTTATCGGTTGTAATTATTATTTTGTCGGCTCCGGAAATCGAAATTTCAAGAAAATATTTCTTATTTGTTTGTAATGTCGGAGTTGCTCCGGAGATTCCGCCGACGATTGCTCCGACACCTCCAAGCAATAAGCCGCCGACTATTGCCCTTGCGACAACTGATTTATTTTTTTGAGTTTGTTCGATTTCCTCCAAAACCATGACATTTTCGATTTTATCAAAATCGATTTTTAAAATTTCTTTTTCAGAATCAAAAAATGAGATGTTTTTGTTTGCTATTCGACAAGAGAGTTTTTGTTGATAATCGGCAAATTTTACGCCTTGAATATGAACGATGTTGAATTTTTTTAAACCATGCTCCGGCATGGTTTTTTTATTATCAACAAACGATTTAATAAATTCCGGATTTTTTTTGTTTAAATACAAATTAAGTCCTCCGGAAATCAACAAGAATAAGACTCCGAGAGGGGTTTTAATAAAAAACAAAATAATCCCGGCAAAAAATAAAATTATTGCCAATGTTAAAAAAAGTTTACATTTAAAATCGGGATTGTTAATTTTATTTGACATAATTTTCTCCGCTTGTAATATATAGACGCTCGGCAAGTCCGACAACGGCTTGAATGTCCGTCTCGTTCATATTTGAAACGATTTCAAATAATCTTTTTATGGTTTCACTTTTTGACATTTTTTCAACGAGACTCGCGGTTGATTCGTCCAAGAGGACCGGCGTTTTTGCGTCCGTTAAATTGATTAAGTCGTCAAGAGTACAGTTAAAAACCTTTGTTAATTGTCTTAATGTTTTTAAATTTGGATTTTGCGTTCTACCGCTCGAAATTCGCTCCACAGTTTGAACGGGCAATCCCGACAACTCCGCGATTTTGTCATTTGTTAATTTTAATTTCTTTTTAAAATAATTCATTTTTAAACTTAAATTTTCCATTCCGGGACCTCCGACAACATTATATTTTATAGGGTTGATATTTGCAACCGTTAATTTAATTAAAACGTTAAAAGTTTTAAAAGTTTCGTTAAAATATTAACGAAAAAATTATTTCTTGACATTTTTTATATAATTTTGTAAAGTTGTAATCGTTAATCAATTAACGATTTTATTATTTACATTTGTTAATACATTAACGATTTAATTAAAAAGTAAAGGAGAAAAAAGAATGTTTCACAATTTATCGGCAGAGATTAGACGAACCGGTTTAACAAATAAAGAGTTCGCAGAGAGGGTTCAAATTAACGCCGTTACATTTTCAAAAAAATTAAACGGGCACGTCGATTTTAATTTATCCGAAATTAAAAGGATTGTCGATTATTTTGAGTATAAATACATATTAAAATAAAAATTAAGGCGTTTAAAACGCCGTTAAATTTTTCACATGATCCATACAGAAATACAATTTTAAATAAAAAATTACAAAAAGCGGCAGAAAGATTACAAAAACCCGGCAATTTATTACAAGTTGCCGGGTTTTTTTGTTGCCTTTTATGCGTTTGGGTTTTTAAAGTATAAAAACATCCAATCCCGCCCCTCGTCTAATGTTAGCTGAAAACAATTTTTATATTTTGGGTATTTGGATTCGTTGCCGTTTTCATCTTTTATGTAATATGTTGTTGCCCCTTTCCAATCGCCTTTGCGGGTAAACCAACCCAATGCCCATGGGTCGCAAGGGTCGTGGTCTGAATATTTTGTTATTAAAACATATTCACCGGGTTTTGGGTTTTTTATTTTTCTCATTTTTCACCCCCTTGTAAAATTGGGTCGATTACGGCATGGCGTTTGCGGTAACGGTCTAATGTTTCAATTAAATACGCTAACTCCTTTGCCGTTACCTTTTGTGTTTGCAGCATTTTTGCAACGTCCGGGTTGTTTCTGATAGATTCCAGGGCGTTTAGTAAAAATGTTTTTTCATCAAGTGTTATGCGTTGGTTTAATGTTTCAGTACGCTCCGTACCTTTACGCCTCCCGCCGCCACGATAACCGCCATGCGGGTATTGTGTTTTATATAGGTTTTTAAATACATCATCAACCGCCGCAAATGCACGCAATACATCTTTTGGTAATATATCCGGGTTTTTGTTGCAAAAATCTGTTATATATCTTATTTTGGCGTTTGTAATTTTATCATTGCCACGCCCCCGCACACTAACACGAGCGTCGCTTAAAACCTTTTTACAATGACGTATTACAATAAAAATATCATCACCGTAACCCTCCCGGTGTTCATATATGACGTTTAATCGCATTGTTTGCCACCTTTCGTTTTTTGCCAGTTGCCCGGTGTTGCTTGTACTATATATGCCGCCATATTTCTTGCCGGTATTTATGCCGCACGCCGGTTGTGGTTTTACATTTTTTGATTTTTCAAAATTCAGAAATTCAAAATCCGTTTTTAGTTTTTCAGTTTTTTAAATTTTTGTTTTTGCGTTTTGCAAAATTGCCTAATGCCAAATTCTTTTTTCTATCTTTTGAAAATCTATTTTTATTATAAATCGTGTTTTGATTTTTGCAAGTCAAAAAACAAAAAACACTTTTTGCTTTTTACATTTCTTAATTTTGTTTTTTGTATAGCAAAAACCAAAAAACGCAACTTGAAAAATTAAAAGGTAAATTTTGCGTAATTTTTCACCTCCGCCGCACTCGCCGGCAAAAATACCCCGACCGCCAAAACACACGCCCCGCCGTGCTTTAACGTTCAAAGGTACTGTGCCGCCCCTCAAAACAAACGGGGGTTGTTGTCCCGCCTGCCGTCTTGTTTATAGTCCGCAAATTTTTTTAATTTGGCAAAATTTTTTTCCTGGTATTCTCTAAACTCTTTAATATAAAAGGTTTTTAGCAATTTGTATTTGTAATAAAATCAATTATAAAGTGATATGCTAAAAAGCAATAACAATAAGGGTTTTAAGATAATAAAAAATTATAAAAATTTCAAGTTAAAAAATCAACAATTTTGCAGCAATAAAATTATAAAAAATCATACTGGGTGCGGGTTTGTGTTATTTGCAAAAATCAACTTGAAAAAGCAACCGTAAAATTTAAAAAAATAAACTTGATAATGTATATCAAAAAACAAATTATGCACATTTTAAAATGTGTTCAATCTCAATAATATTAAGGTTTTCTCTATTTTCTTTTAACTCTTTTATAAAATCTTTTATGTACAAAATTAAGTTCGATTTTTGACACCTACGCTCCATATAAAAAAGGACAGGATTTATACCTGTCCTTTTTTATATCTGCTATGGTTTTGAATTACAGATATTATCATTAACGGGACGCACTCTAAGTATTCAGTATGTGGTTATGAGCAAGGACTCCGTTAAAAGCTGACTAAATGTCAGGTTTTAATGGAGGGCTGATAAGGGATAAGTTATAGTAGCAATTTATTGCACAAATTTAATCTATAATAATTCCTCTAACATTTGCAAAGATTTATGTATGTCTGTTAAATCGGGATTACTCATATACATTATTGCCATAACTTGGCAGACCGACTGCACATTGCAACGAGCTGGCAGAACTTCATACAATACACTTTTCAACCTCGAAATGTCTTCACCCTTAATAAGACCGTCATCTTCATCAAGAATACCTTCGGGAGTATGACCGCAGGACAGATACAGAACAACTTTCTGTTCAATAATACTCATTTTGGATAGACTGATTTTCCGTTGTTCACTCAACCATTTTTGCAGTATGTGCAAATTCATAACGACGTTTCTCGGCTGTAGCTGAACTGTAGTAGAGATAAGTTCGGGACATAATCCGAAAATAGTAAGGTTCGTAACTTTGCAGTTAAACGGGGCGAATAAATCAAGATGAGAGCAAATTTTTGCCTCATAACGTCTGAATTTTGGGTTAGTTCGAAACATCTTTTCGGTTTGTTTGTAGACTTTTGCATACTCTTTCGGATTATCACAGCAACTAATCAGTGTGTCAAACTGTTCTTGCAGTTCTTTTGGAGCTTTCAGAACGGTTTCGACGAGATAACCTACTAGGTAAATCTCATTTGCGTTGTGTTCTCTTGCCCTATCAAGTAGGATTTGTTCGTTGACTTCTTCATCTTCGCCCATAGTAACAGCTTTTTTCAACATAAGCAGTTTTTGGTATTGTGGCAAGACATGTTCATAGCTGATTTTTGCAGGTAAATTTTTCACCATTTTCATGTTCCTTTCATAGTGTTTCATCTAATTAGTTCGATAAGAACATGATTTATTCTATAAGAATAATTTTGTGTGTAAATTACCCATGTGGCTAAAAAAACAAAAAAATTAATCTTTGTTAGCAAACATGCGGGCAATATTGTTTAAATAGTAAAGTTTTTCACTATCCAACTCGGGCAGAATATAATTAATTTCACGTATAATTTCTTCTTGTTGAGAATCTATCGTTGTCATATTAAAGTCGAATAAATCTCTTGGTAAAACACTAAAGACCTCACAAAGTCTTGAAAATGTCTTGTAAGAAACAAAAGTTTTTCCTGTTTCTAAAGAACTCAATGTAGATGTTTCAATCTCCAAAGCTTCTGCTAATGTTTCTTGTGACATTTTGTGTTTTTTGCGTAATTCTCTAATTTTGTTTCCAAAACTTTCCTTAATATCCATAATATTAGATTAGAATGTGTTTTAATAAAAAACAACACAAAATAACTGAAACTTTTCTATTCAAATCCAATAGAAATTTAGTAAAGTATCTATTATTGTAGAATATACTCCTATTTTAAGGTAGTGCAAAATTGGAGTATATATTACGATACAAAAATGGCAGATATTAAAAAAGTTTTTGGACAACATTTAAGAAAATACCGCTTAAGAAAAGGATATTCTCAAGAAAAATTAGCTGAACTAATTGGTTTGGGCTCAAAATCAATAAGTCCTATAGAATGTGGTCATAGATTTTTAGCAATAGATAAATTAGAGAAACTTTGCGAGATTTTGGAAGTTGAACCATTTCAGCTTTTTCTCACAAACGAACAATCAAGAGAGATTGCAGATGATTTGCAGAGAGAAAGAGTGCTTTCAAGATTAAATACATGTAACCGTCAAGAACTCAAGCTTTTGTGCGATATTCTCACTCAATTTCTAGGCAGGTAACAATGGAAAGCAATCTAAAAGAACTATTTGGAACAAGAATTGCGGAGTTGCGAAAGAAACATCACCTATCACAACAACAGCTTGCCGATATGGTGGGGTTCAAACTTATAGGCATATCTCAAATCGAGAGAGGAGTAAAATTCGCAAGCGAGAGGACAATTCAAAAACTTTGCACCGCATTAGAGTGCGAGCCAAAAGATTTGTTCAACTTTGAGGTCAAAAGAATACTAACAAAACAAGAAAAAACAGCGATTGCAGACATAAAAAGCATGTTAGAAAATCACCCCGAACACATAATTAACACTTTTGCTTTTGTTGCAGAAAAAATACAAAATGAATAGTTAATCTGGCTGGAGCATCGACACTTATCCAACCCTCTTTGATTTATCAAATTGCGTTTTTTAGAAAAAATTTTTTACCCTTGTATTTTTGTAGCCGATATGCTACAATATAATTATGAAAGAAATTATTTATTACCAAACAATAGATAATAAAATTCCTTACCTTGATTGGTACAAATCTCTTGATAAAAGTCTAAAACTTGTTGTCGACAAGCGTATTTCTAAAATTGAAAGAGGTTTGTTAGGAAATATTAAACGATTATCTGAAGATTTATACGAAATAAAATTTGATAATGGCTTAAGAATATACTACACAGAAAAAGGTGATACAATTATTCTTTTACTTACTGGCGGTAATAAATTAAAACAGTCAAAAGATATAGAATTAGCACAAAAATATATTAATGAATACAATGAAAGGATTAGATAATGAACGAAAAAGAAAAAACATTATTAGAAAACCTTCCAAAACACCAAGATTATTTGAAACAACAACTAAAAGATGACCCTGAATATGCTCAAATGTGGCTTGAAAGTCTTTTAGAAGATTATTCTGAAAATAAAGATGTAAATGATTTGATCTACAATTTGAAACCTCTAATTGAAGCAAATTATTCAATATGTGATTTTGCAAAATTAATTGGAATTCACAGAATAACTTTATATAAAATTTTCTCAAGAAAAATGGTGCCAAGTATTGAAATTTTACATAAAATTTTTACAGGGTTAGGATATGATTTAAAAATCTCTGTACAAAAAAATCTATAATTTCCCTCTGCAATATCAAATATTAACAAATGTAACAATATATACTTTTTATATATTAGAAAGTCAAATTTTTAACTGATTTGTTTTTTATTAATATAGAGGTATAATGCTTTTATGGACAAGAGAGATTTTACAGTAATCAATAATGAAGTAAAAATTGAAGAAAAACAAAAAAATGTTTCTCGGCAAACTAATCCGATTGCGAAAAAATTTGTTAAATTCCATGATGAAAAAAAATTTAGTGTTAGAGATATTTTTAGTAAATAATTTGTGTTAAAATAAAAGAATGACAAAGATTTTGGATTGTACTTTACGTGATGGCTTGCATGTCAGAGATTTTAATGATGAATGTATTTTAGCTGTGCTTAATGCGGCTGAAAATGCAGGACTTCAATACTTTGAAGCCGGTTATAAAATGCCGGAAAGTATTCAATCCGCGAAAATAAAAACAGTGATTATGGTAGATACCAAAAATATTCAACCGGTTAGCAAAAAAGCTGATTGTGTCAGAGTTGCGTGTTATCCGCATGAAATTGAGAAAGCTCTTGAAGCTGTTGAAAACTTTCATAATCAAGGGTTTGAAGTTTTTTTACATTTGATGACTGCGGATAAATTTGATAAGTATGATATTCTAAAAAATTGGAAAAATAAAAATATTTTAACTTCAATTTATTTTGCAGACAGTTTTGGTTCATTTATGCCCGAAGATGTTGAAAGAGTTTATAAAAAACTTGAAAATTGCGGTTTTGATAAAATAAGTTTTCATGCTCATGATAATTTGCATCTTGCATTTACAAATACGATAAAAGCAATAGAACTTGGTGCTTATAGCGTTGATGCAACTGTTTTTGGCATAGGCAGAGGCGGCGGAAATTTGTCATTAGAAATTCTTTTGAAGTATTTTGGAAAAGATTACCATCCTTATTTAGATTTGATAAAAAAATATTTTCTTAATGATGAACAAAAATTTGAAGCGCGGGTTGGCGGTTTAGAAAATGTTCATCCGCTAAAGGTCAAGCAATTGTATGATGGCATATATTTTTAAAGCATCTATAATTCTATAATAAACTTAAATAAAAGAGGAATTTTGAATGCTTTTAACTGACCATGTTCAAGCGATTATCAAGTCGGCAAAATCAATTGTGGTTGCAAGGAATTATCCGGAACTTTCACCGGAGCATATAATGCTTGCTTTAATGCTTGATGGGAATGATTTGCCAAAAGTTATACTGGAACGTGTCGGGGCTGATAGTCCGGAAATTGTTGACAGATTGAACAATTATGTGTCTAAGAGGGCTTATTATGCGAGAGGTAAATTTTCTGATGTTAGACTTTCTGTTGAAACTATTAAATTAATAAACACAGCAAAAGAAGAAGCTGAAAAATTTGGTGATGAGCAAATTAGTATAGAACATTTGTTTTTAGCACTTTTTAGAAATGATAATAAAGTTCTAAATTATTTGTGGGAGCAAAGCGGTTTAAATAGAATTAAACTTTATGAAAATATGACAGAAGTAGTTAAAAGTATCATAGAAGTTGATAATGAAGGGAATGAAGAGAAAAAAGATAATGCATTATCAAAATTCACTACTGATTTAACCGAAAAAGCAAAGAAAAATAAACTTGATCCTGTTATTGGTCGTGATGATGAAATCAGAAGAACAATACAAATATTAAACAGACGTTCAAAAAACAATCCGGTAATTATCGGGGAGCCGGGTGTTGGAAAAACTGCTATAATAGAAGGTTTGGCGCAAAGAATTGTTTGCGGAGATGTGCCAGAAAGTTTAAAAAATGATAAAATTCTTGCACTTGATTTGGGTGCATTACTTGCGGGTGCTTCTTATCGCGGAGAGTTTGAAGAACGATTAAAATCTGTTTTGAAATCTATAGAAGAAAAATCAGATGATTTAATGTTATTTATAGATGAAATTCATACAATTATGGGGGCGGGTTCATCTGAGGGTTCTGCTGATGCCGGAAATCTTTTAAAACCAATGCTTGCTAGAGGAAATATAAGAGTAATCGGTGCAACTACAATTGATGAATATAGAAAATATATAGAAAAAGATAAAGCTATGGAACGTCGTTTTCAACCAGTATTGGCTGAAGAACCTTCTGTTGAAACCACAATAAGTATATTGCGTGGTTTGAAAGACAAGTACGAAGGTTATCATAATGCGATTGTTGCGGCGGTAAAACTTTCTGACAGATATATTTCAGACAGATGCTTGCCAGATAAAGCTATTGATTTATTGGATGAAGCAGCATCTGCTTTAAGAATTGAAATTGATACAATGCCTGAAGAAATTGATATTTTTATTCGCGAAAAAATTCAACTTGAAATGAATAAAAAATCTCTTGAAAAGGAAAATTCTCAAGAAGCATTAAAAAAATTGGAAAAAATTACAAAGAAAATTGCAGATATTGATGCTAAAATTGAAAAATTGAAAAAACAATGGCAGCAAGAAAAAAAACTTATTGATTCATCAGCATCTTTGAAACGTAATATTGAAAAATTGAAATCTCAGATTGAACTTAACAAAAAAAATCCAGCGATGACTGCTTCGTTAGAAGTAAAATATTCTCAAATGCTTGAAGCAGAACAAAAATTACAAGAACTGCAAAATCAATCCGGTAAAAAACGTTTGCTAAAAGAAGAAGTTGATGAAGATGATATTGCATCAATTGTCGCAAAATGGACAGGAATTCCTGTAAATCGTCTTATGGAAGATGAAGCTGCAAAACTTATTAATATGGAAAAAGTTATGCATGAACGTGTTATCGGTCAAGACGAAGCTGTTGAAAAAATTGCAAATGCAATAAGACTTTCTCGTTCCGGACTTAGAGATATTAAACGTCCAATTGGAACCTTCTTATTCTTGGGGCCGACAGGTGTTGGAAAAACTGAACTTGGAAAAACACTTGCACATATTCTATTTAATGATGAGGATGCACTTATCCGTATTGATATGTCAGAATTTATGGAAAAATCTTCAATATCAAGATTAGTTGGAACAACAGCCGGTTATATAGGGTATGAAGAAGGCGGACAGCTTACGGAAGCTGTTAGACGTAAGCCGTATTCCGTAATACTTTTTGATGAAGTTGAAAAAGCACATTCTGATGTATTTAATCTTATGCTGCAAATGTTTGATGATGGACGTTTGACAGATGGACAAGGCAGATTAATTGATTTTAAAAATACAGTTATAATTATGACAAGTAATCTAGGAAGTGATATTATTCTCAATGAAAATATTACGGTAGAAGAAAGGCAAAATTGTTTAAATAAGACTTTAAGAGAAAAATTTAAGCCGGAATTTTTGAATAGAATTGATGAAATAATCACATTTAAAGCTCTAACACTTGATGAATTAAAACGTATTGTTGATATTCAAACAATGTCGTTAATGAAAAGACTTGCAGAACAAGGTATTGAACTTGAAATTTGTGAAACTGCAAAAAATTATCTTGCAAACGAAGGTTATGAACCATTGTATGGTGCAAGACCATTAAGAAGAGTAATAAGGCAGGAAGTTGAAATTCCTATGTCTATGAAGATTTTGGAAGGTAAATTTAAAAAAGGCGATAAAATAAAACTTAATTATAATAATGAAAAATTAGAATTTTTACATTAAATTTGTGTTATAATTTTTTAAAAAAGATTCGAGGATTTTATGCAAAATATATTAGTTACGGGCGGTGCCGGTTTTATCGGGTCGCATCTGTGCGAAAAGCTTATTAATGAGGGCAATCATGTAATTTGTCTGGATAATTTTTTTACTGGTTCAAGAAAAAATATTGAACATCTTTTAGATAACAAAGAATTTGAACTTATCCGGCATGATATTGTTGAGCCAATTATCCTTGAAGTTGATAAAATTTATAATCTTGCTTGTCCGGCAAGCCCTATTCATTACCAGTTTAATGCGATTAAAACCATAAAAACTAACGTAATCGGGGTTACGAATATGCTTGATCTGGCAGATGAAACCAAAGCTAGAATTTTGCAGGCATCTACAAGTGAAGTTTATGGCGACCCGACTGTTCATCCGCAAAAAGAAGAATACTGGGGAAATGTAAATCCGATAGGATTAAGAAGCTGTTATGATGAAGGAAAACGCGTAGCAGAAGCTTTGATGATGGATTATCATCGACAGCACAATGTGGATATAAAAATTATCAGAATATTTAATACATATGGTCCTAGAATGGCAGAAAATGATGGTAGAGTTGTTTCTAATTTTATAATTCAAGCTCTAAAAAATGAAGATATAACAATATATGGGGACGGCAGTCAAACTCGTTCATTCTGTTATGTTGATGATTTGGTACGCGGTATGATTTCTTTGATGAATACAGAAAATTTTATCGGTCCTGTAAATGTTGGAAACGACGGCGAATACAGTATTTTAGAACTTGCGAAAATGATTATAGAACTTTGCGATTCATCATCAAAGATTATATTTAAACCTTTACCGTCTGATGACCCTTGTAAACGTCGTCCTGATTTGAGTTTGGCGAAAGAAAAATTGGACTATGCTCCGACAGTAGACATAAAAGACGGATTGTTGAAAACGATAGAATACTTTAGAACAAGTTTGTAATACTACGGATGAATTCTTTTTGTTGTTCAAGTAAAATAACGTAATCACCTTCACCGCTTACTTCTGCATACCAAATTGCATCAGTGAGTACATGATTTACTGCTTCTATTTGTCCTATAGCGGCTTGAATTGCTTCCATTTTTTCTTCAAGTGTGAGCATAAGTTAACCTTTCTTAATTATAAAATCTATTTTATACCAATATTGGTAATAATTTACCAATATAGTAACAAAATAGTTTTAAATTGTCAATATTTTACTTAAAAATGTATAATTAGTGTATGAGTGTAAAAGAAGATATTAAAATTTTACTTGTTAAAGAATGCCTCACTATAAAAGATTTGGCTGAAAAAGCAAGTCAAGTTTCAGGTGAAAAATATAGTGTTGATGGACTGTATAAAAAATTAAATAATAGCACCATGAAATATGACGAGGCTAAATTCCTAGCTCGCGTCCTTGGCTACGAAATTGAGTTTAAGAAAATAAATTAATAATATTGCACTAATTGAGGTTTTGTATTAAAATTATTTTGCAGGGTAGCAGATGCCTCTTCAAAAGGAAAACTAACCGACACTTTTATATTGAACCTCGGGTTGGTTCCCGACTAGAAAGGGGGCTGATATGGATAAATTCAATATTAGTCTATTGCTAATCTTTATGATTTTATTTGTATTAAAAAACGGCTCTCACTTAGAAAGATAAGAACCGTTTGAACCTCTACAAGGCATCCGGCAGTCTGGAGAACTGCCACCCTGTATTTATATTATTTACTATTTTTGTAATTTTGTCAAGGGTATTTGAATATTTTTTGGCTTGCGATAAACTGTATTTATGGTATTATTACTTTATGACTAAACCCATTGTAGCAATTGTAGGACGTCCAAATGTAGGAAAATCAACCTTTGTAAACCGTTTGATAGGTACAAGAAACTCTATCGTTGATGATTTGCCGGGGGTTACACGTGATAGAATTTATTTTGACGTTGAATGGCAAAATAAAGTTTTTACAGTAATCGATACTGGCGGAATTATACCGGGTGACGAAGATGAAATTATGCTTTCTATTTTTGATCAAGCAAAAATTGCTTGTGATGAAGCTGAAAAAATTATCTTTATAGTTGACGGAAAAGAAGGTATTAATCCTGTAGATTATGATATTGCAAATATTTTACGTCAGTCAGGCAAACAGGTTTTTCTTGCTGTAAATAAATTAGATAATCCCGAAAGTTTATTAATGATTAATGATTTTTATTCACTTGCAATTGGTGAACCTGTAGGAATTTCTGCATTACATGGCTCTGGAGGTGTCGGCGATTTGTTAGACCTTGTGACCGAAGATTTTGAACAAGATATTGAACAAGTTGAAGATAATACAATTAAAATTGCAATTGTCGGACGACCAAATGCGGGAAAATCTTCTATTGTAAATGCTTTGTTAAACGAAAATCGTGTAATTGTATCTGATATTTCAGGAACTACACGCGACAGTATTGACAGTTCAATAACTTATAAAGACAGAGAATTTATAATTATCGACACTGCCGGCATTAGAAAAAAAGCAAAAGTTGACTGGGGTGTTGAAAAATTTGCTGTAGACAGAGCAATACGTTCTATTAAAGATTGCGATGTTGCTCTTCTTGTAATTGATGCAAAAGAAGGAATTTCTGATCAGGATAAAAAAATTGCATCTATTATTACTGAAGCAGGAAAAGGTATTATTATTGCAATCAACAAATGGGACTTGATTGAAGATAAACAATCTAATACCATAAATCAGTATAACAAAAAACTTGCTAATGATATTCCTTTTTTAGAATATGCTCCGAAAATATATATTTCAGCAGTTACCAAACAAAGATTAAACCAAATTTTTGTTGAGGCTGAAAATGTTTATTCAGAATGTACCAAACGCATTTCAACAGGTTTATTGAATAAAGTTGTCAAAGAAGCATACATGCTTAATCCGCCGGCTTCTTCCAAAGGTAAGCGTTTAAAGATAATGTACGTAACTCAAACAGGAATTCAACCTCCGCATATTATTATTTTTGCAAATAACGCAGACTTAATGAAAGATCATTATAAGCGTTATCTTGAAAATAAATTGCGTGAAGCATTCGGCTTTTTCGGTACTCCTGTAAAGCTTTCTGTTCGTGAGCGTTCTGATTAATTACAGTTTGCTTACAAAACAAATTACGTCATCAAACAAATTCTTGATTGGTTCTGATACATCGTAATTAAGAATTTTCTTAACATATTCCATTTTTTCTTCGAATGTTAGGGTGTCTTTAACTTCTTCGGGTAAAAATGCAAGGATGTTTTCAATTTTGCTTTCATCAATTTCAAGATTGAGTAATGAATAATCAATCTCTAAAGAATTTAATTGTTTAATCATTTTTTAACTCCTTATATATATTCTGATACATAATTAAACATTTCATCAAACATTTGTTCAAGGGGTACTGTAATATCCGTAATTGCCTTTTGTTGAATTTTTTCGAAATCATTAGATTTCGGGGGTCTTACAGCTATTGTTTCAAATTTACCGGCTTCAAGCTGTTCAAGTAAATCTCTTGAAAAATCTTTTGTTTCTCTCAAATGTGACAAAATTGCACAATCAATTTTAAATAAATCTGTGGAATTTAACTCATATTCGAGTGTTTTTTCCATTTTTTCAACGTCAATAATGTCTTGCATAATGCCGTTGGCGATGATTGTACTGTCCATAGCTGTCTCTAATTTTGAACTCATTTAAGTTTTTACCTCCAATTTACTGTCCGTAAATTTTATCTCGGATGTTTTTCAAAAAAACTTTAACAAAATGAGTGATTTGTTACATTAAATTTACAATAATTTATTTTTTTAATAATACAGGTTATCCGACCGGCTGATTAATTATTGGGTTTAATATATATAATAAGTTCAAAAGGAGATAAATTTATGATAGATTTGTATATTTCGGAAACCTGTCCATATTGTCATAAAGTTATGGATTTTATGGCAAAAGAAAGTATTAGATATAATAAAAAAGATGTGTCAGTTCCTCAAAATCGTGAAGAACTTTTAGAAATTGGTGGTCAGCTTCAAGTTCCTTTTATTAATGATACTGATTACGGGGTATCAATGTATGAGTCTGATGATATTATTAAATATTTAACAACAAGGTGCTAGTATGTTTTATAATCCATCTAATAGTTTTGAATATAATGACTGTATATCACATGGCGCATGTTCTGTTTCTCCAAACATTTCTTCTATGCAGGAAATTATGTTTATTTTGTTGAGACAAATTGCGTATTATCTAATTAAACTTAAAAATTTCGGTATAGAAAAAGAAAATGTGGTTTATGATATAATGTCAGAATTAGCCTTTATTGATAATCTTAAAGATTTATCTGAGGCTCAAATTTTAGACATTTTTTCAAAGCATTATATTAATTTTGTTAAAACAAGAAAAGAATATTTGAAAGTTTGTAAAGAAAATAACACTTCATGTGAAGATTTAAAAAATATATTAAAATTATCGCCAAAGACAAGTCTTTCAAGTATTTTAAAACGAGGTGATAAAGAATATTTAAATAAGTATAAAAGAATTGGACTTAACCAAAAATATTTTATAGAAGTTTTATCTGGTGTGATGAAAAGTGTTTGTATCAACTGGATAAATTTAAAAGAATACGGTGAAAATGGTAAATTCGCATCAGATTCTGTATTAAATGCATTAAATCTTTTGAATTCTGTTCGTGTATCATCTGAAAAAATTAAAGTTTATATAGATGAACTTGCAAAAATTGATATTGAAATTTTAAGACGTATAAATGAATTACAAATAGAAAATTTTGGTGCAATAAAAACAGTAGAAGTTTCTAATTCAACTCGTCCTCATAAAGCAGTTTTAGTATCAGGTTCAAATTTACATGATTTACAACAGCTTTTAGAAGCATTGAAAGATGAAGATATTGATGTTTATACAAATGGAAATCTTTTAATAGCACATGCGTTTGCTAAATTTTCAGAATATAAAAATTTAAAAGGTCATTTTGGAAGTGATGTATTTAATACAATTCTTGATTTTGCAACTTTCCCGGGTGCAATTCTTTTGACAAGAAATGAATCTCAAAATATAGAATATTTATATCGCGGTAGATTATTTACAACGGATGATATTGCAGCTAAAGGTGTTGTGAAAATTGAAAATAATGATTTTTCGCCGCTTATAAAATCTGCACAATCAGCTAAAGGTTTTGCCAAAGGTCAGCAAAGAGGTTCTGAATTAATTGGTTATGATGATGCTGAATTGGAAAAGCAAATAAATAATATTATAGAGAAAAATCCTCAAAAGATTTATATAATAGGATTTTCAAATAACTCTATGCATCAAATGGATTATTTCAATAAATTTTTTGCAGAACTTCCGGCTGATTCATATGTAATAAGTTTCTCATACAAACCGAAAATCGAAAATTCATTACATATAAATATAGGAAATGACTATGCAATATTGTATTCTATTTTGCATAAAATTGTACAAAAGATATCTATTGATTCTGAAAAATTAGTATTTTTTATGACAAAATGTGATACAAATTCATTGTCAAATATAATAAATTTAAAAAACAGAGGTGCAAAAACAGTATTTTTGTCGGATTGTCCGCCTCTTGTAATTAATCCTTCTGTTTTGAACGCTTTTACAAGAATGTTTAAAGTCAATATGATAACAAATCCTAAAGATGATTTGTTAAATATTTGATTTAGGTTTAATTAATTAAATTTTTACAAAAAATTTACAAATATTTTGTAAATTTTGTAATTAGGATAATAAGATTTGCCTGAGATGTAAGTATAGTATGCTTTTTCTTGTCAATCCATGTTTTTGTTTATATGAAAACACTGACTTGTTGATTATTAAAATAATCTTTATAATAATTTTGAAGATTTACATATAGTGAATATAACAAAATAGGAGAAGTAAAAATGAAAAAGTTAAAAGAAAAAATTTCACAGGCATTACGAAATTATGGGAAATTGGAAATAACGTTGGACGAGGTATTACAATCGCAAGAAAATCTGCTTAAAAATTATTCAAATCCTGTTTTTAGTAATAAAGATAAGAATAAAATACTAAAGCAATTTACAAATTTGAAAAATATTGGAAACTCTTTATACCGTTATAATGCATTGAAAGAAAATGATTATCAACAAGATGCAGAGGAAGAAAAATCAAATATTGAAAACACAGTATTAAAAGGCGGCATAAGTTATAATAAATACGTTTGGCATTCTGAAAATGGTGAACATACTTGTGATGTGTGTAAATCATTGGACGGTAAAGTTTTTGATTTTTATGATGAAGTTCCCGAACGTCCTCATCCGAATTGCAAGTGTACAGTTGAAGTTGTGGAAGATTCCGATATTGGTGAAATAGAAAATGATGGAAGTGTAACTGAATCTAAAAATCCAAATTCTCAGAAACTCCCAGCACAAGAATGGATTATGCCATGTGATGGTCCTATTACCAGTGGTTATGGGAAAAGAGATGTGCCTGTACCAGGTGCTAGCAGTAATCATAATGGTTGGGATATTGGAGTTCCTATTGGCACTCCAGTTAAGGTAGTTGCAGATGGTAAAGTTTACTATGCCGGAAGAGCTGATGGATATGGAAAAATGGTTATAATAGATCATGGAAAAATAAATGGTACTACAGTTACTAGTGAATATGGACACATTTCCTCTTGGAATGTGTCTTATGGGCAAATGGTTAAGCAAGGACAAGTTATTGCAAAATCAGGAAATGAAGGAATATCTAGTGGACCTCATTTACACATTACAATTAGAGAAGGTGCTTATCGAGGTAAAGCTGAAGATCCTGGCAAATATATTAAATTTTAATTATGGACGTAACTTTTCAACTTGTTTGATATATTCTTCTATGATTTTAATCTGTTTATTTTCGTAAAGGATAATTTTTGTTAGTTTATTTTGATTAACATTATTATCCTTTATATAAGGATAAAGGTATTCGTAAATAGGATTTGTGCTATCAGTTCCTAATGGTTGATACTTAGTACCTAAATACTTTTCTTGTGTAACTTTCATCAACTTTGCGTATAAATCTAAATCAGCAGCCGGTATACAAACTTCTGATATTAGTGTTAGATTAATATAATTCTCAAGATTAAAACCATTTTTTAGAACATTATCTCTCAAATTTTTAGCATTTTTAATATATTCATCAACATTTTTAATTGCTTTAGGGTATTCAGTATTAATAATATATTCCATTTCTTTTTTATACTGTTTACTCAAATTTTTAGGTATCGGTTTATACTCTGCAAATGCAGACAGAGAAGTTAAAATTAATATAAATAAAATTAAAAAAATTTTTTTCATAATATATAATTTCCTTCAATAATAAAATATTTTATAGCAAACTAAAAAAATTAACAGTATTAGAGTATGAATTAATTATTACAAATATTTTGACATTTAGAAAATGGTAAGATGTATGTGAATTATAGGACGGTACTGCTGGAATTGGAAAGAATGGTAAAGTGATGACTACTGGCCCTCATTTACATTTTGGTGTTCATAAAAATGGTCAATCAATAAATCCACTAGATTTTATCAGAAATTTTTAGTATGTAAATATTGATTTTTGAATATACATATTCTTTTGCTTTTAGTAAATCCATTAATTTGTCTGAATAATCTACTTGATATCTTTCTATATAATATTTATATAGGAAGATATCACTTTCTGTTCCGGGTTCAAGTTCTAAATTATATTTTTTTATATAAGGTTGTATTTGTTCAATAATTGTATCTGGATATAGGCTAATTGTTCCGTTCATTTCTTTTAATTGTTCAATAAATATTTTATTTTGTTCATTATTTTGAGGATTATTCAAATATTCTTGATATATAGAGTCAGATTTTTTATTAAAGTCAAAAAGCATTTGTTTTAAGGTTTTGTTATTATATGTAATTTTGTCATATAAAATGTGTTTTAAACCTTTACTTGCATCTAAGCGAAAATTATTAATAAGATTTTCAGGAATCTTTTTTACATATTCATCTTGTAAAGCTTCTGGTACCGGTTCATAATTGTCTAAATCTCTTATTTTAGTTAATATTTCAAAGTCTATTTTATTTAAATGATTAGGTATCGGTTTGTACTCAGCGAAAGTAGACAGAGAAGTTAAAATTAATATAAATAAAACTAAAAAAATTTTTTTCATAATATATATTTTCCTTTGCATTTATTTTAATCTGTCAGGATGTTTTTTGCAATACTTAGCTGCTATTCTCAGTTCGTAAAAATGGAATGTGACTATAAATAATATAATAACTTTTTTTTTAACTTATTTGTAATATAATATTGGTATGATGAACGTTCAAAACATTATCGACAGACTTAGAGAGATAATGGACGATGAAACTATTATTCAGCTTAAAGATGAATTAAATAGTTATCACGTTGCCGATCTCGCTGATATTTTTCAAGAATTTAAACCTGAAGAAAGATTACAGTGTTTTAAACTTCTTGATCTGGATAAAGCTGCCGATTTAATGGAATATTTACCCCCGCAAATGCAGGTTGAACTTTTAAGTGATATTGACGAAAACCATGCATCTCAAATTCTTACTCAATTGCCTCATGATGCAGCAGCTGATGTTCTTGGTGATATGGAAGAAGATGAAAGTGAAACTTATTTAGACAAACTTCCTCACAAATTTTCAGAAGAAGTTAGAGAACTTTTAACATATAACGAAGATACAGCCGGCGGGATTATGAATCCGTCAGTATTGACCGTTAATTCTGATATGAGTGTTCAAGATGTCTTGAATCATATTAGAATAAAAGCCGAACAAGACAATATGGAACTTTATTATGTTTATGTTGTTGATAAACAAAATCATCTTATGGGCGTTGTTTCTTTGAGAAAACTTTTGACTTCTCCAACAAATCAAAAAGTTGAAGATATTATGATTTCTGATATTGTTCGTTTGCATGTTGATGATTACAGTGATTATATTATTGATGAATTTATGAAATATCAGTATAATGCTTTACCAGTTGTGGATTTATACAATAGATTAAAAGGTATGATTACTTGGGATGATGTTCATGATTTGTTTGAAGAAGAAACAACAGAAGAAATTTATCAGTCATCCGGTATTTCAACAGAAGTTGTAGATGAAGATGAAATTCTTTCAGGTAATGTGTTTAATGCTATTAGAGCTCGTACTCCTTGGCTGTTTATAACACTTATCGGAGAATTTATTGCAGTTAATGTTGGTCATCATTTTGATCATACTTTGCAGGCTTTGCCTATAATTGCAATATTTATGCCGCTGCTTGCAGGATTAGGCGGGAACATTGGTACACAAAGTATTACGTTAATGGTGCGCGGGCTTTCAACAGGTCAGGTAACTTTAAGTTCTGCTGTACATCACATTTTTAGAGAAACTTTAATTGGTTTATTAATCGGTTCAATTTTCGGGCTGCTTGTGACTCTTGTTACCTGGGGTTGGCAGCATAATATGGAATTAGGAATTATAGTTGGGCTTGCAATGGCAATTAATATGACTATGGCTACAGTTATAGGAACATTTACACCTTTTGCTTTAAAGGCAATGAAAATAGATCCGGCAGTTGCATCAGGGCCGGTAATTGCTACTACTATTGATGTTTTGGGACTGGCAATTTATTTTACGCTGGTTTCAACTTATTTAATTAAGGTTATGTAAAGGAATAATTATGACAAATAAAATTAGTAGACGTGAAAGAACAGAATCATTTGTTAGACATATAAAAAAAGAGCGGGAAGAAAGTTCTTCTTTTGCTAAAGTTTTAATTGGTATGATAATTGTATTTGTAGGAATTATTGCTGCTTTATTTATTTTTGCGGGCAATGAAGAAATTATAACTAAAAATTTTGGTGAGAATTCTATTGTAACAAAGATTTATAAAAAATTAATTCAAACAAGTGCTAATAAAGAACATGCGGATTTTGCACTTCCATTTGGTTTAAGACGTCAAAATATTTTGTTTTTGGGAGTTGATGCAAGCGGAAATCCTGATGATTTATGGACCGGCACAAGAACTGATACTATAATTCTTGTTAATATTGATCCTAAAACAAAATCTGTTAATGCATTATCAATTCCTCGTGATAGTAAAGTTTATCTTCCAAAAAATAATGGAGTCAATAAGATTAACGCTGCACATGCTATAGGCGGCGTTGAAATGACTAAAAGAACTGTAGAAGATACATTAGGAGTCCATATTGATCGTTATGTAATGGTTCATGATGATGCTGTTAAAGAAATTGTTAATGCAATGGACGGGTTAGACATTTATGTCGAAAAACCAATGCATTACAATGATTATTCAGGAAATTTACATATTAATTTTACTAAAGGAAATCATCATTTGAATGGTCAGCAGGCTGTTGAATATTTGAGATTTAGACATGATGCACTGGGTGATATTGGCAGAACACAGCGCCAGCAGTGGTTATTAAGAAGTTTATTAACTCAATTAAAGCAGCCGTCAACTATAACAAAAATTCCAGATATAATTTCTGTTGCGAAAAAATATGTTAAAACGGATATGTCTTTTTATGAAATGTCACAATATGCAGCACTTGCAAGACATGTTGATATGGATAAGATAGAAATAGCAATGCTTCCTGGGGCACCAAATCAGAAAGGTTATATAAGTTATTGGATTTTAGACCCAGAGAAAACTCAAGAAGTAGTTAATAGAGTGATTTATAGAGACAAAGAACATTTTGATGAAACAATGCCTGTTACGGCAAGTGTGTTGGCATCGGACTCTCTTAAAGGTGAAGCTTTTGCACAGCATTTGAAAGATGCCGGAATTGAGGTGAAATGTACCGGCCATATATCTCGTGCACATTCTCAGTTTATTGCTCATTCAAGTAAAATTACGAACGAATATTATAATCATTTGAAAAAGAAAGATGAAAGTATGGGCGGATTGCAGTTTGTATATGATCCGGTGAATTATTATTGCGGTGAGTCAGATTTTACGGTGATTTTATCCGGCAATCAATAAAATTCCATATAGGAAAATGTGCTTGTAGCTCAGCTGGATAGAGCGTTTCCCTCCGAAGGAAAAGGTCGTGCGTTCGAATCGCATCAGGCACAAATAAAAAGACGGCAATAGCCGTCTTTTTATTTGTAATGATAGCAGATACGAGCGCCAATTGCGTTCGAGCGAAATTTTTGCAGAGGGCGAAAGCATTTTCTTTGAACAATGCAAATTGTGAAAAGAAAATCTGTAGACCCGTTTATCGCAAAAATTTCAAGACAATCGCATCAGAGATTAAAAAGATGGCAACAGCCATCTTTTTATTTGTAAATGATAGCGGATGCGAACGTCAATTGCGTTCAAGCGAAGTTTTTGCAGAGGGCGAAAGCATTTTCTTTGAACAATGTCAATTGTGAAAAGAAAATCTGTAGACCCGTTTAATGCAAAAATTTCAAGACAATCGCATCAGAGATTAAAAAGATGGCAATAGCCATCTTTTTATTTGTAAATGATAGCAGATGTGAACGCCAATTGCGTTTGGCGTAAGTTAGTGTATTTTTTATATGTCAAATTGTAACATTTTATACAATACAACTAAAGTTTGCTTAATATACATCCGTTAAAAAAATTATTAGCAGAATTTATAGGTATAAATTGTGAGTTTAATAAATATTAATAATTCTAACATAGATCTAATATATTTAGATAAAAATAAAAAATATGATAAAACTCAAGTTTCAGACGATTCATCAATTTTTTTAGAAATAAAATCCTCAAAAATTAATAATCAAAATAATTCTCCATCCCAACAAACTCTTAATCAAAATGCAGAAAATATTGAGGAGATTAAGAATTTACCGCCTGAAAATATCTCAAAATTTGAAATAAAAAAAATAACTGATTTAAATACCGGAATTTACAAAGATCAGGTCGTACAGATGACTGATGGTAAATTTTATGAGTTTGATCCTCAAGGTAGAGTTACACGTGTATATAATGAGCCGAAAAAAGAATCTAAAAATGGAACTCCTAATTCATTCACCTATATTATTTATAATGATGACGGCAGTATAAATGAATACATTAAATATGAAAATGAAGGTAAAATAATAAACGGACAAAGAAAATGCGGTATTTATAACAATAACGGTGAATTACAATCGTATTACATAGACAGTAATTTTGATAATATTAGCGAAGATTTTGGATGTCAAATTTCATACGACAAAGAAGGTAAAACTACAGGAAAAGCAATCTCTGCTTATAATAAAGATGGTAAAACAATTACTAATACGTTTTATGATGAAAACAATAAAATAACAGGTGTAGAAAATTTTATTTATGATACAGATGGAAAATATCGTTCTGAAACTATTTCATACGACAAAGAAGGTAGAATTGCAGGAAAAATAATCTCCACTTATAATAAAGATGGAGAAATAATAAATTCTAATTCTAAAACAGTTTATCCTGAAGCAAGTGAAGAAGCTAAAAATATTCATAACAAGCTTTCTAATATTACACCGGAAAACTTAAATGAAATATTTGAACATATAGAAAATCTTAAAATAGAAAATACAGAGGCTAATGATGATGAAGGTAAAGATAACATACAATTTGTAATGGATGCATATGAAGTTGTATATGGTAAATCATTACTTGAAGCTCTTGCAGAAACTCCTAATGGTAAAATTCCGGCTCAAGAAATGATTGATCGGGTTAAATTTTTGTGTAGTTCGAAAACAGATGATGATCATTATAAATATACTGACGATATTCAAAAAGATATGGAATCACATCCAAATGACTATAAAAAATTATCTGTAGATTTAAAACGTATGTTAAATAGAAGCTGGTTATCAAAAACTGATAATGACAAAGGTGAATATGGAGATAATGACATAAATATAAATGGAATTATTGATTCAAATCAAAACGTAAATCAAAACCTAACCGGAGATTGTTATCTAATTGCCTCAATCATTGCACTAAGCAAAAAACCTGAAGGTGCCAAGGCAATAAAAGAAATGGTACACGAAAACAATGACGGCTCTGTAACGGTAACCCTGAAAGGTGTAAATAAAAGCTATACGATTTCTCAACAAGAACTTTTAAATGCAGATATGTTTTCTGTAGGTGATGATGATATGCGGGTTATTGAAATAGCTTTTGACAAATATAGACGAGATTTAGCTTATGAATCAGAAAATTATATGACAGCTTGTGATATTGAAGGTGGCTATCTTACCGATGTCACTCAGGCAATTTTTGGTCAAGATGCTGAAGATATACAAGATGGAAAATTTGATATAAAAGACTTTAATAATCAAAATGTTGCATATTTGTTTAATATAAATATAGATGGAACATATAATGATACTGGTATTTTTGTAAAAAATACTATAACAGGAGAAAAAATATCAGGTACAATGGTACAAAATCATGAATATGCGATAGTAAAAAGTGATGAAAATAATGTTTACTTTATAAATCCATGGGATAAAAATGAAGAATTATCAATGAATATTGAAGATTTTAAATCTATTCAAGGACTAAATATATCTTCTTTTAAATTTGCTTAAGTTTAAATTTCTTTTTTAAGTTTTAAAAATTATTTACAATATCAACAAGGTTTTTTGCTATGTTTAATGCTTCATTAAAAATATATTTATTACGGAGAAAATCTTCGCGCTCTATATATTTTGACACAATTTTTCGCGCATATGTGCCTATTGCTATTCCGTTATAATTTATTTGGCACATTTTTGCAAGTTCTGCTGTTTTTGAATTTGTGCCGCCTGACAACATTATGTAAACGGGAAGTTTTGCATTCTGAACGATTTCGGCTGTTGCAACTGCTTGTAGTGTTGTTTTGTAATCATCTTTACTGCCGCTCATCGGAAAACCATCTGCCTGAACTATTGTTGTATAAGGCTTTCTGTCTTTAATCATTTGTTTTATACGATTAATCATTTTTTCTTCCGATAAATGACCGCGTGATGTACATATACTCAAAAAACCATCATAAATGGAATTAATATATTCCCATTTTTCAACCCAGTCGTCATTTTCACCCATTGCGTGAAGTTCAATACAGTTTATGCCAAGTTTAAGGAGCGGTAGCAAAACTTCACTCAAGTCTTTATTTTCAGAAATAAAAGAAATTGCATCATGCTTACAAACACTAAAACATTTGCCGCAGCCGATGCAACGCGCCGCTTTTACTTTACAATGTTTTATTGTGCGCTGTGGACAGATTTCTTCACACTTGTGGCATCCTACGCATTTTTCATAATCAATCTGAGCTTTACGTATGTGCGGATCGCCTTTAATTCCGACACTTACGCACAAACAGCCTTCACGCCCTTGAAGACCGCGCTTTGCAGCTTCAACAATTTCCGGTTTCGCTGATAAATCAAAAAATTTACATCCTGCGGCGGAATACAATGCAACAAGTTTTTCAACCTCAACAGCATCTTCATTTCCGGCACCGCAAACAAGTTTGAAACATTTACCTTTCTCAAGTAAATCTTTAAGCATTATCTCACCATATAATTGTAAATAGTTTCTGACGCTTTAACAATAAATTCTTTACCAAGCGGTGAATTGTGCGGACGATTTGCAAAAATAACAACAATATATTTTTTGCCGTTTGGTGCATAAACAATTCCTGCATCTCCAAGCATTTTCCCGATATCGCCTGTTTTATGCAAAAATTCTGCACCGGCCGGCAAACCTGCTGCAATAAGTCTGTTATTGTGAACATGTCCCATATAATCAAAGATTTTTTCGCGTGAAGATGTGCTTAAAAATTCAGGATTATCTATGTTATACAAAATTGTTGCCATATCTTTTGCAGTAGAATGATTTGTTCCGGCATAGTCTGGCAGCCATGTTTGCACGTATGTATGTTTTATACCCCATTGTCTTAATGCTGAATTTATATCAGTCATAGAACCCAATTGAGCCATAAGCATATTTGTTGCAGAATTATCGGATTCTGTAATCATCATTCTTGCAAGTGTATCAATTGAATATTCAGAATTTGCAGCTTTAAATTGCAAACTTCCGGAACCTTCAGTTCTGTAAAATTCTGTCAAAGGCATTTTATCAGAAAGCGAAAGTTCATTTTTTTCTATTGAACGAAACAATTCAATAAGTACAGGAATTTTTATAATACTTGCTGTTGCATAAATTTTATCCGCACTCAAATCAGCATAATTTCCGCTTTCATAGTCCCAAACATAAACAGAAGGTTCAATTGAAGGGTAAGCTGCCGCAATATTTTTAAGCTGATTTTCAAGTCCTGTAAGTTCATTACCTTCGTTTAAATGTGTCATTTGAGGTTTTTTAATTTCCGCACCTACCAGTGAATGTGAACCAAGATACCAGTGGTTTGATAAATAATTTGTAGTAGGAAATAAAAGTTGTTGATAGTCCGTTTTAATTTCTTTATAAGGTGTTGGATTAAATATCTGTTTTGTAACTTTATTAAATCCGTAAGGCAAAATTGTAAATCCTAATAATGCTACAAAAGCAACAGAGATAATTCTATGAATAAAATAATTACGTTCAACCTTTTTTTTGTTAACAGATGGTCTTGCAGTTTTTTGAATTGTGTGTAAATTTGGACGATAATTTGTTTGTTGATAATTATACTGCGTGTAGTATCTGTTATTAGTATATTCTGCTAATTTCGGCATCTCAATTCCCCAATCATATTTCTATTTTACTTTACATAAATTTAAATGGCAAGTAAGTTTACATTTTTTTAAGTTATAATATTAAAGTATAGGAGAGAAAGAATGACTGATTGTATATTTTGTAAAATAATTAACGGTGATTTTAATACAGAGTTTTTGTATGAAAATGATTATGTTGTAGTTTTTAAAGATATAAATCCTAAAGCACCAATTCATCTTTTGGTAGTTCCAAAAGTGCATGTAGCATCATTAAATGAATTGGAAGATAAAGCGTTAATGGGTGAACTTTTACAGGCAGTAAAAGATGTTACTAAAAAAATAGGTTTAAAATCTTATAAAACACTTATTAACACAGGAAAAGAAGCAGGACAGGAAGTCTTTCACCTGCATGTACATGTGTTGGGAGAAAAAGTATAAGAATAAAAGGAATAGGTAAAAAACGGGAACGAGCGATTATGAGATTCTGAAATATAAGTTCAGAATGACGGAAAAGCGAGTGACTGACCAAAGAATTTAAGATAACACAAATATTTATAAAGAGGATAAAAAAATGAAAAACGGAATAGAAAATGGATATTATCACGAAATTACACCATCAGGGTTTGGAATTGCAATTAAAGCAGGAAAAATTTTGTATTCTAAACAATCAGAGTTTCAAAAAGTTGAAGTTTTTGAAACAGAAAGCAGTTTAGGCAGAGTTTTAACACTTGATGATTTAATGATGACTACAGAAGGCGACGAATATCATTATCATGAAATGATTGCACATATTCCAATGATGCATCATAAAAATCCTGAAAACGTACTTGTTATCGGCGGCGGTGACGGCGGTACAGTTAGAGAAGTTTTGAAACACAAATCAGTTAAAAAAGTTGTTTTAGCGGAAATCGACGGACTTGTTATTGATGCCTGTAAAGAGTTTTTACCGACAATTTCTTGCGGTTTATCTGACCCGAGAGTTGATATTCAAGTAGTTGATGCAATAGATTTTATTAAAGACAAAAAGAATGAATATGATATCGTTCTTATAGATTCAACAGATCCGATGGGCCCTGGAGAAGGTTTGTTTACAGAAGAATTTTACACAAATGTTAAAAATTCTTTGAAAGAAGGCGGTATTATTGCAGCTCAATCAGAAAGCCCATTTGTGAATAAAGAAGAAATCAAAAAAATGTATAATTTGTTGAAAAAAGTATTTCCAATCTGTGATACTTATACATCAAATATTCCAACATACCCAGGCGGTTATTGGGCTTGGGCATTCTGTTCAAAAGATGTTAAACCACTTTCTTACTTTGCAGATGACAGATATGAAGACATTGTAAAAACTTGTAAAATCTATAACAAAGATTACCACAACACAAGATTTGCTCTGCCAAATTATTTAAAAGAGTTGTTATAGGTATTTTCATGAGAAAAATAAATTACGCATTTTGGATTATAACAATATTTTTTATTTCATTAATCATTTATGCAGGATTTATTGAACCAAACAGACTTGTAATAAGGCAGGAAAATTTATTCTTGCCTTATTGGCAAATGCAAAATTTTAAAATCGGTGTCATTTCTGACATTCATATTGGTACAAAATTTGTTGATTTGAAAAAGTTGGGAAAAGTTGTTAATGCTGTTAACTCACAAAATCCTGATTTAATAGTTTTTCTTGGAGATTTAGAGGGAAGGTATATTGCAAAATCAAAATCTGATGAAGTTACAGATATATTAAAACAATTGAAAGCTAAAAATGGTGTAATAGCAATTCTTGGAAATCATGATTTTTATCCGCCATCAACAGTAAAAAACATTCTAAAAAATGCAAATATTCCTGCTCTGGAAAATGAAAGTATTACAATTTCTCCTCAACTTCAGGTAGTTGGTTTAAAAGATATGTGGCATTATAAATTTAATCCTGATGATGTAATAGGTAAACCAAATATTCCAACAATAGTTTTATCGCATAATCCGGATTATTTCCCACAAATTACACCAGATGTAAGTCTGACATTAAGCGGACATACACATGGCGGAGAAGTTTATTTTCCATTTTTAGGTGCGCCATTTGTACCGTCAAAATATAATCAAAAATATCGTAAAGGATATATTGTAGAAAATAACAAGCACCTATATGTTACAAGCGGCATAGCAACATTAAGCAAGTTTAGATTATTTAATCCGCCGGAAATTGTTATTTTAACATTGAACAAACAAGATAAAAATAATATAACTACCAATACTCCTGTAAAACAAGGATATATTAAAAATCATTTTAAAGTTCCAAACAGTTTACGTTAGTTTATGATATTATAAAATTATGGATTTCACAGAAAAAACACTAAATTCACAAACAGTTTATGACGGCAAAATCATCAAGGTTTTGAAAGATGATGTCGAAATCTCTGATGGGACAAAAGCTTTCAGAGAAGTCGTAAAACATTCAGGCGGGGTGGTTGTTTTGGCTATAAAAACACAATCCCCCTCATCCGCCTTACAGGCACCTTCTCCCACTATTGGGGAGAAGGATCGAAGTGTGTTGTTTGTAAAACAATTCCGCTATCCGATGAAAGAAGTTTTACTCGAACTTCCAGCCGGAAAACTTGAATATGGTGAAGACCCATTTAAGGCTGCGCAAAGAGAACTTGAAGAAGAAACCGGATATTGTGCTGATAATTGGACTGATTTGGGATTTGTTTACACTTCCCCGGGGTATAGTGATGAAAAATTATATCTTTACAAAGCTGAAAATCTTCATTTTACACAATGTCATCCTGATGAGGGCGAAATTCTTGAACCTATTGAAATTAAAATTGATGATGCAATAGATATGATTAATAAAGGTGAAATAAATGATGCAAAGACACTTTGCGCGTTTTTCAGGAGTAAATTTATATGATTAAGATGGTTGCAACGGATATTGACGGAACAATTGTTGATTGGAATTTAGGTGATTTTACACCTGCTGTAAAAAAATGTATTAAAAATCTTTGTGCAAGCGGTGTAAAAGTAGTTCTTGTTACAGGCAGAATGCATTGCGCCTGCAATCATATTGTTAATGAACTAAAACTTGAAACCCCTGTTGTTTCATATCAAGGCGGTTTGATAAAAGATAAAGACGGCAATACTCTTTATCAACAAAATTTAAATTCTGACTATGCAAAACAAATTATTAAATGGGCTAGAGACAACAATATTCATATAAATCTCTATATCGACGACAAATTATATGTAGAAAATGATAATGATTTTGTAAAAAAATATACAGATGGAAAATTTGTACCTTATACAGTTTGCCCATTTGATAGTCTTGAAATCAAAAATGTAAATAAAATTCTTGCAATAGATTACAATGATGCTGAAAGAGTTACAGGCTGGGTTAATGAGCTTCAAAAGAAATTCCCTGAATTATATATTGTCAAATCAACTCCGTTTTTCTGTGAAATTGGAAGTTCAATGGCAAAAAAATCTCTTGGTGTGGAATTTCTTGCAAAACATTGGGGGCTAAAAAAAGAAGAAATTTTAACAATTGGCGATCAAAATAATGATATTGAACTATTAAGAGCCGGCGGAATTAAAGTTGCAATGGGAAACGGCACACCCGAATTAAAAGAATGTGCCGATTTCATAACTGATACTGTTCAAAACGATGGCTTCGTAAAAGCCGTTGAGAAATTTGTTAAATAGTACCTGTCCAAAATGGAGGTCTGCCAAAGTTCCAATAAGTGTTTGTAGGATTGAAATCTTTATGACGGCGTCTGAACCATTTTCTTTTTGTTTCTGTTTTTATTGTTTGTGCAACCTGTTGAGTGTTATCAGGTTGAACAGTAACTTCTGTTACGGTTTCTTTGTAAGAACCCGGTGCTTGATAAAGTTCCGCAGATGCGCAGCCTGCAAAACATAATAAGCATAAAAATGTGATTAAATTTTTTTTCATTTATTCCCCCTTTAAAGGTTTTTATGGTTTTAACTATATTATACCCATTTAAAACATGAAAATCAATATTTTTGCTATATAATTTAAAATATGCAAAGAAGATTACCTGAATATTTAAAAAGACCTATAATTGATACTGACAAAACCCGCACTGTCAGAAGAATTTTAAAAACAAAATGTTTAAATACTGTGTGTGAAAATGCACGTTGTCCGAACAAAAACGAATGTTATACAAAAAATACAGCAACTTTTTTAATTATGGGAAACAACTGTACAAGAAACTGCCGCTATTGCAATATTTCTTGTAACAGACCTGAACCTTTAGATATGGATGAACCAAAACACATTGCAGAGGCTGTAAAGGATTTGGGATTAAAATATGCTGTAATTACTTCTGTAACTCGTGATGATTTATTAGATGGCGGAGCAGAACATTTTGCAAAATGTATTTATGAAATAAGAAATATTTGTGAAGATGTAAAAGTTGAAATTTTAACTCCTGATTTTAAAGGTAATAAATCATCACTTGATTTGATTATTAAATCACATCCCGATGTGTTTAATCACAATATTGAAACAGTAAAAGAAGTTTTTAAACAAGCTCGTCCTCAAGGTAATTATGAATGTTCACTTGAAGTTTTAAAATATATTAAAGAAAATAGTGATATTACAACAAAATCAGGGCTAATGATTGGTTTGGGTGAAACATTTGAACAAATAGAAAATACTATGAATGATTTGATAAATGTTGGTTGTGATATTTTAACAATCGGTCAATATATTCAGCCATCAAAAAAACATTTGCCTGTTTCAAAATATTATACACCTGATGAGTATGAAAAACTAAAATTACTCGCAAAAAAAGCAGGTTTTAAAAGTTTTCAAATCGGTCCTCTTGTAAGAAGTTCTTACAAAGCAGCCGACATTGTTAATGTTTCTTAAAATTAGCCATAAGGCTATTTGCCTTTTTACTACAAAGGGAGTACAATTGATTTATGGTAGAACAATTATATTCTGACATCCCGCCGACAAAGCTAAGGAACAAAGAGGAAAAATTTAAACCGGCTAAAACTAGTAAATTTTGGCTATGGGTTGCAAGTATGTTTTTCTTTAACATGCTGCAAAATCGTTTTTATGCTTTTAGATATAAGGGTGTGGAAAATTATTATAACAGTGATACAAAAATTCCGACAATTCTTTTTGCTCCGCACAGCAACTGGTGGGATGGAATTGTGCTATATAATATTACCCACAGGATTTTTCATAAAGAAATCCGTTTAATGGTAGAAGAATTGAATAGATTTCCACTACTTAGACGCGGCGGAGCATATTCAGTTAACAAAAAATCACCTCAATCTGCCATGAAAGCTTTGCAGTATTCTGTAGATTTAGTTGGTGATTTGAGAAATATGTTATGTATTTTCCCTCAAGGAATTATAAGACCTCCTCATTACAGACCATTTGAATTTCAAACCGGTCTTGCTTATATTGCCCAAAACGCAGTAAAAAAATATGGACGTGTTAATTTAATTCCTTGTGCGATAGATTATTGTTTCTTTAGAGACAACAGACCGGAAGTTGTTGTTGATTTTGGTAAATGTATTGAATTAAATAATGAAACATCATTAAGTCGTAAAGATTTGACTCATTTATTTGAACAGGCTTTGACACAAACTTGTGACGCGCAGGCTTACGATATTTCGCATGGTGAGGTTTCTAATTATAATATATTATTTAAACAACATTTAAAATGGTATAGAAGAATAGAACAACGCTTAAAAAGTATTGATTTACCGCCAGTATCAGGAGTATAAATCCTTTAGATTTTTTACAATAAATATTCTATTTAAAATTTTGTGATATAATCTCTTTTAAAAGGAGAAGTTATGAAAAAGCCGAATATTGCTATTTTAGGTGCTACAGGTGTTGTTGGAAGAGAAATTACTAAGATTGTTGATGAATTAAAAATTGATTTTAATGAGATTAAATTTTTATCAAGTGCAAAATCTGCCGGTAAAAAATTAGAATTTCAAGGTAAAACTTATACAGTTGAAGAAGCTAAACCGGAAAGTTTTGATGGAATAAATATTGTTTTGGCATCTGCCGGCGGCTCAACTTCTCAACAATTTGCGCCCGAAATTGTAAAAAGAGGCGGTGTAATTGTTGATAATTCAAGTGCTTTCAGAATGGAAAAAGATGTTCCTCTTGTTATTGCAGGAGTTAATGATGAAGATTTGAAAAAACATAAAGGTATTATTGCAAATCCAAATTGTTCTACTTCCCAATTGATGCTTATTTTAAAACCATTACATGAAAAAGCAAAAATTAAAAGACTTATTGTTTCAACTTATCAAGCTGTTTCAGGGGCAGGTTTAGCTGCTATTAATGAACTTCGTGATGATACAAAAGCTAATTTGTCTGGCGAAAATTTTGAAAATAAATGTTTTAAAAAACCGATTTCTTTTAATGTAATTCCTCAAATTGATGTATTCTGTGAAAATGGTTATACAAAAGAAGAAATGAAAGTTGTAAACGAAACAAAAAAAATTCTTCATCTTCCTCAAGATTTGCCAATTTCTTGTACGGCTGCACGTGTTCCGGTATTTAACGGGCACTCTGAAGCAGTTGATATTGAATTTGAACATGAAATTACACCGGATGAAGTTCGCGAAATATTATCAAATTCATTTGGAATAAAAGTTATTGACAATCCTGAGAATTTTGAATATCCAACAACTCGTGATGCATCAGGAGTTAATCCTGTTTTTGCAGGCAGAATTCGAAAAAATCTGGCATTTAAAAACGGAATTTCATTATGGTGCGTTGCAGATAACCTAAGAATTGGGGCCGCATTGAATACTGTAAGAATTTGTCAAAAAGTTATTGAAATGGGTTTGTTTTAAAAATCGACAGCACTTATTTTTCAAAACTATCTTTAACAAATTTCATTAAAACTTCATCGGCTAAAATACAGGCAATTCTTGCTTCGGCAACTACAGTACAAGCTTCAACCGCACAAACATCTGAACGCTCAAAATGCGATTGTGCTTCTGTCATTGTTTTTAAATCTACCGTATTTAATGTTTTTCTAAGTGTTGGAATAGGTTTCATAACAGCAGTAATAATAATGTTTTCGCCATTACTCATGCCGCCTTCAATACCGCCTGCGTTATTTGTTTTGCGGATAATTTTTCCATCTTCTAAAAACATCTCATCATGAAACTCACTTCCACGCATTTTATAAGCGTGATGATTTCCAATAGAAACCGATTTTATTGCAGGAACACTCATTACCGCCTGTGCAATTTTACCGTCAAGCATTCTGTCCCAATGAACGTATGAGCCCAATCCCACAGGCAAATTTTCAAACATGATTTCAAATTTTCCGCCTAATGTGTCGCCCTCTTCTCTTGCAATATCAATTTCTGTTTCGAAATTATCTTTGGCATTACCAATCTGCAAAATTTTAGAAGAACATTTTATATCACAAACTTGAGCTATAATTTGTTTTGCAACAGCACCAACAGCAACTTCTATTGCAGTTTTACGGGCACTGGAACGCTCCAAAACATTTCTTAAATCTTTGTGATTATATTTTATACTTCCTGCATAATCCGCATGTCCCGGACGGCATTTTGTGAAAGATTTTTCATCTGTATAATCATCAGGATTAATACTCATAATTTTTTGCCAGTTTTCAAAATCTTTATTTTGAATAACGAGTGTAACGGGTGAACCGAGAGTTTTACCAAATCTTACGCCTGATGTAATTTCTATGGTATCTGATTCGATTTTCATTCTTCCGCCGCGGCCGTAGCCGGTTTGTCTGCGTTTTAATTCTTCATTAATAAATGCGGGGTTAATTTCAAACCCCGCAGGTATTCCTTCTATAATAGCGGTTAAGCATTTTCCATGACTTTCACCGGCTGTCAAAAATCTAAAAACTTGCATTGTCTATCCTTTGTACTGTGGTAGAGTGCTACTTTTATTTGTTGGCATATTTTAAGAAAGTTTGCACTTTTGTCTGCATCATTTCTTCTGTAATTTGCCATTTACCATTAACTTTTTTAACAATCATATAAGTTTTTAGTTTGTAGTTTTCACCAGATGGCTGTCTTAATGAACTAACTTTATAAGCTCCATTACCAACTGAGGCAACTGAAACATTTGTATAATTGTTTTTGTAATTTCTTAATTTTGCACCTGCTTGACCAAGTTTCATTTGTTTAATATATGTTGCAGTATCTGTGTTAACATTAACAAGTTCTCCATTTGGTTTTACAACCTGTCTGATAATTTTTGCACTTGGTGAATACATTGTAGTTAATGTCGGGCTGTAAGAGTTTGCTGCAGTTACATAACTATTGAAGAATTTTAAAGCTTCTTGAGCATCATCTGCAAAAGCTTGTAAACCTGTTGTAATAAATAAGCCAAATATCATTAATAATGATAATAATTTTTTCATATTTTTCTCCTTTACACATATGTAAAACGATTTTAATTATTTTTTTGTTCATTTTTATTATAACACAGATTAACTGATTGTCATTATTCAAAATATGTAGTATAAATTTGTTATGAATTTACAAACACTTTCACAATATTTAGATTATCTGGAAATAGAAAAAGGACTTTCTCAAAATACGCTGGAAGCTTATAGAAGAGATATAAGTGATTTTTTGGACTTTTGTGGAGATATTGAAGAAATTCAGCGAACACAATTAAATTCTTATATTAGGAATTTACATGAAAAAAAATATTCACCTACAAGTGTTATGCGAAAAATAGCTTCGATTCGCGGATTTTTTAAATGGGCATGTACAAATGAAATAATAAAAACAAATCCGGCTTTAACTTTAGAACAACCGAAAATTCCTAAACGTTTACCAAAAGTGATTTCAGTAAAAGAAATTGAGGAAATATTAAATCAAAATTTAACGAATTATGAACGTGTGATTGTAGAGCTTTTATATGGCTGCGGTTTGCGAGTATCTGAACTTGTTGAATTAAAAATAAACGATTTTGATATAAAAAACAAATATCTTGAATGTACCGGCAAAGGTTCAAAAGATAGAATCATACCGCTTGGTAACAAAGCATGTGAAGCCATAAAAAAATATCTTCCTCAAAGAGATTATATAATTGCAAAATTCAATATAACTTCAAAAAAGCTGTTAATAAATAATTCTGGACAAAATGCAACACGACAAGAAATATATACATTTATTCATGAACAGGGAAAAAATTTGCATAAAACAATATCACCTCATACACTTCGCCATAGTTTTGCAACCCATTTGTTAGAAAACGGTGCAGATTTAAGAGTTGTACAAGAATTGTTAGGTCATAGTGATGTTGCAACAACTCAACTTTATACGCATATAAGTAAAAAACGCTTGAAAGATGTATATTTTAGTATAAATAAATAAAAAATCTTGCAAAGAAAAATTTTTGTGATAATATAATTTTGTGCTCACAAAAGAGTAAATAATAGATGCGTCTGTAGCTCAGCTGGATAGAGCATCTGCCTTCTAAGCAGAGGGTCCCGCGTTCGAATCGCGGCAGGCGTAAATTAAAGGAGATAGGAAAACCTATCTCCTTTAATTTTTGTTTGACAAGCGATGAGAACGCTCAATGCGTAAGCATTGTATCGTGTTCGAGCGCGAGTGAGCTGAGGGCGGAGGACTTTTGCCAAAAGAACTGTGTTCTTGCAGGCAAAATCCGTAGACCCGTTAAACGCGAACGAACAAGACAATCGTGTCAGGCATTAATGAAAAGAGGATTCGGTTCAATCTGTCTTTTAAATATCTATATAAATATTTAAAATAACACGGTGAGTTTGTTTATTTTGTTACAAAAAGAAACGATAATTTTCAAATGGTAGAAAAAGAAATTGTTAAAATATTTGGACAAAGACTAAAACAAGCAAGAGAAAAGGCAAACTTAACGCAAGCTGAATTGGCGGAAAAGGTTGGATTGTCAACAAATTTTGTTGGCATGGTTGAACGGGGTGAAAGAAATACAAAATTTGCAAATGTATATAGTCTTATTACAGCATTAGGCTATACTCTTGAAAAATTTTTTAAAGGGTTATAACTTTTTTGTTAACATATTTACATTATGAAAATTGTTTATTATATTTAGAATATAAGTTATTTGGTAAATTATATGTTTAATGTAGAAACTTTTGAATATTCGCAGGATAAATTTGATAATTGGGATACATTATTTGATTATCATTGCGTTTATATATTAGAAAATGGAAAAGATGCTTATATTGGCGAGTCTAATGATTTTATAAGAAGGGCAAAAGAACATAATAAACAATCTATTAAAAACAAATTGAAAAAATATAATTTTAAAAGAATGCATGTAATTTCAGGAGAATTGTCTGAGGAAACTCCTTCAAAACATTATGAAAATTTGCTAATAAGACTTATGAAAGTAGATAAAAAATTCAATGTTGTAAATGGTAATGATGGTGAAAAACCTCATTATATTAGAAAAAATGAATTTGAACTGTACTTTGATGAGCTCTGGCATAAGCTTGAAAAAATTGGATTAGTAAAGACAAAAGATTTTATGTTAATTATTAATTCAAGCTCATATAAATATTCGCCGCATACTGTTTTAACGAAAGAACAATATAATACTTTAACAAGTATTGTTCACACTATTGATTCTGGAGAAACTCAAGCACATAAAAAACATTTTTTTAACAGACCAATTTTTATAAATGGTGATGCCGGTACTGGCAAAACAGTAGTGGCTACGTCATTATTTTATTATTTAAAAAATAATGAACGCTATAAAGATAAAAAAATAGCTATGGTATATGCAAATCCTTCTACAAGAGCTGAAATTCAAGAAGTATTTAAAAATGTTGATGGATTAAGTGCAAAAGATGTTATATCTCCTGTTGATGTCACAAAGGAGCATTTTGATATTATAATATGCGACGAAGCACAAAGATTAAGGTGCAATAAAAATTTAGGATTGTTCATTAAATATTTTAGAGAAAGTAATACAAGATTAGGGTTTGATGATAAACACGATGAGCTTGATTGGATTTTAACTAATTCTGATTGTCAGGTTTTATTCTATGACGAAAAACAAATAACTAGTCCATCTGATATACCTGAAGAAAAATTTAAAGAAAGACTTAATTATATAAAGCGTGGTATACGTCCTATAAGATTTGCTGAGCAGATGCGTATAAGAGCGGGTAACGATTATGTTCCTTATATATTTGATATATTAAATCAAAATACGAATGAGGCAAAAACTTTTGATAATTATGAATTTAAGCTTTTTAAATCGTTTAAAGAATTGGCTAAGCTTGTATCTCAAAAGGAAAATAGTACAGGTCTTAGTAGATATTGTGCAGGTTATGATTGGAAGTGGAGAGCAAAAGAAGATAAAACTTTAGTGGATTTCACTTTGGATGGTGTAGATATTCAGTGGAATAAACAGATAAGCGGATGGTTGAGAAATATTGAAGCTGTTAAAGAAATGGGTAGTATATACACTTTGCCGGGAATGGATTTAAATTATGCTGCTGTTGTTATAGGGCCAAGTCTTTATTTTGATAAAATTGATAATAAAATAAAAGTGGACAGAAATAAATTTTTTGACAATAAATTGAAAAAAGGTGTGAGTGACGATGAATTAATAAAGTATATTCTAAATACCTATGCTGTTTTTCTTACACGAGGTATAAGAGGAACATATGTATATGTTTGTGATGATAATTTAAGAGATTATTTTAGTAAATTTATTCCTTATTAAAATTGAATGATTATTTTTTACTAATTATTTCTTCAATTTGTTTTGCAGATGTACCATTTCCGTATGGATTTTGTGCTTTTAATCTTGTTTGTTCGCGAGTTTTTGATAAAATTTCTTCGCTGTAAGAAATTATTTTATCATAATCTGCACCGACTAAAATCGAAACTCCTGCTTCAATTCCTTCTTTACGTTCGGTTTCATATCTCATAACAAGAGTCGGGCACCCGAATGATGGGGCTTCTTCTTGAATTCCGCCGGAATCTGTAAGAATAAGTTTAGCGTTTTTCATCAGATATACAAGATATGGATAATCTAATGGTTTTAATAGTTTTACATTATAATATTTTTCCAAACGCGTATAAATTTTATCTTTTACATTTGGATTTGGATGAACAGGTATTATAAAAGTATGATCAGAATATTTTTTTACAAGAAATTCTATTGCATCAAGAATTCTGTCAATTCTTTCACCATGATTTTCGCGTCTGTGAGCAGTTATTAAAACCAATTTATCATCAATTGTAATTCCATTATCTTGATAAAATTTTGCAGCCATATTCATAGTTTCTTCAGAAAGACAGAAAAGTGCATCTATAACTGTATTTCCGACAATATAAATTTTATCATCTGAAATATTTTCATTCAAAAGTGCCTGCCTATTTTTTTCTGTAGGTGCAAAATTTATTTCTGCAACACGAGATGTCATCTGTCGCATAACTTCTTCCGGAAATGGTTCGTAAATATCATATGAACGGAGTCCGGCTTCTACATGGTAGACAGGAATTTTGCGATAAAAACTTGCGAGTGCCCCGCAAAGAACAGTCATTGTATCGCCTTGAACAATTGTGGCATCTATTTCATGAGTATCAAAAACTTTGTCTAAAGAAGTTAAAATACGAGTCTGAACCTCTAGTAAAGATTGATTCGGTTTCATACAATCAAGATTAATATCAGCTTTCAAGCCAAAATACTCAAGAGTTTGGTTTGATAACTCTTTTTGCTGTTCTGTATTACAGATAATTACATTATATTTTTCCGGATATTTTTTAAGTTCCAAAATAACCGGTGCAAGTTTAATAACCTCGGGACGTGTCCCAAATACAAATAATATATTTTTCATAATTTAAATTTTAATATAAAAATATTTGTTGAGCAACAGATTATATAAGTTTCTATTATATAGAAATATCGTTTTCCTTTGTGTCTATTGGCGGTCGACGATAGGCACATTATTAGCTACATTTAAAATATGACGGATGATGTAAGAGTAAAATTTTCAAAAAAATTACAAGCTATTAGAAAAGAACGTAATTTATCTCAAGAAAAAATGGCTTTAATATGTGGAATTGATAGAACATATCTTGGACGAATTGAAAGGCTTGAAAGAACTCCAAGTCTTACTGTATTACAGAAAATAGCAAATGGATTAAATATTACTTTATCAGAATTATTTAAAGAGATTGATTTGTAAATTTAAGTACGTCATTGCGAACGTTAGTGAAGCAATCCAGCTTATCATATGGATTGCCACGTCACTTCGCTCCTCGCAATGACAATATTATAAACTATCCGGGTATAATAATTTATTTATTAAACAGCGGTTGTACCAATACATAGATGTCGTTAAAAAGTACAAATATCAACAATATAATTAATAATGCAAAGAATACATTCATTATTTTATTTGCAATTTCTTCATTAACAGGTTTACCAATAATTTTTTCTACACACAAGAAAAGTAAATGGCCACCGTCTAATGCCGGTATTGGTAAAATATTTAATATTGCAAGATTCATTGAAATTACTGCTGTTAAAAGAATTCCATAGAAAATTCCATCCTGACTAATTATATCTCCGCCGACTTTTGTAATCAATACAACGCCATGCATATTTTTTAATGGAATTTTGCCTGTAAATAATTGTTTTAATACAATTAACATAGATTTTGTTTCATTATATAAATAATTCCAGCTTGCTGAAAACGCTGATTTTATGCCGGTAACCGGTACTAAAATTTCTTTTTTGTCAGGAACAATACCAATAAGTCCTTCGCTGTCAGAATACATTGTTTTTAATTGTACAATCTGATTGTTGCGCAAAACTTTCATATCAATTGGTTTTTGGTTATCAGACATTGCATAGGCAAGATCGTTTAATGAATATGTTCCATCTGATTCTATAAATTTTTTATCTTTAATTTCATCACGAAGTTTGATTTGAGGTTCTGAAAGCTTGATTTCGTTATCTTTATATAATGCAACGGCATTTAAAATATTTTTATTCAAAACTACTTTTTCTTCTTGAACAGCATTTGAAAGTTTTACAATTAACCCTTCAGGAATAATTTCATCTTTTACAAATGCAGGATTTATTTTTTTTAATCTGGTATAATTTTCATCTGCAATTTTTTCACTAATTTTACCGTCAAAAGATGCACTGTACATTGCATAAAGATTTATACCGTATTTTGTATCTATTTTTGAACCGTTAACTTCAACTATTTTATCACCTGCTTGAAGTCCTGATTGCCAAACACTTGCATCTTTTGGAGCAGAAATTTCTTTTACATATGTATCGAATTTTCCTGATGGTAAATTCCCCCATAAAAACGCAGTTAAAAGTACAAGGACAAATGCACAAATAACGTTAGCACCGACACCGGCTGCAAAAACAATTGCTCTTTGCCATATTGGTCTGTTCATTAATCTGTCTTTAGAATCGGCAGGAATATCAGAATCTTTATCATCATCAGGAAAAGAAACGTAACCGCCGAATAAAAAAGCGTGAATAACAAGAGTTATATCTCCGACTTTTTTTTTCCATAAAGTTGGCCCTATAGGAAGTCCGATACCGAATTTGTCAACTTTTATTTTGAAAAGCCTTGCCGCATAAAAGTGCCCAGCTTCATGTACCAGAATAAGTATACTTATTAATAAAATCATTATAATAGTTGACATTTTTTATCCTCTCTGTAAATATTAGTGTTATCTTGAAAATTTTGGTCAGTCACTCGCTCTCGCTCGCTCCCGTTTTTACCCTTTCCATAAATATTAGTGTTATTTTATAGTATATATTTTATCATAAATTAAATATTTATTATAGATTTTATTGCAAGGAATATTAAAATTAATCCTCCGGAAATTTCCAAAATTCTTGAAGGCAGCCGTTTAAAAAATATAGCAAGCCAAAAACCTTTCAATGACATATAAAAAGACATAAAACCTATAATTAAAGCAGATAAAATTAACGATGTATGTGTCAAATTTATACTTACTCCGGCGGCAAATGCATCAATACTTGTTGCAATTCCCATTCCTACGAGGCATTTTAAATCTATACAACAAATTTTTTCTTCTTTTTCCTGAAAAGCTTCATATATAAACTTAATTCCTAAAATCATGAAAATCGCAAATACAAGCCAATTACTATATTCTGTAATATATTTGCTTATAACACCGGTTCCAAAATAACCCAAACAAGGCATAAACCCCTGACAAAATCCCATTGTTAATGCCAAGATTGCAGAATTTCTTATTCTGTTGGAATTCAAAATCAATCCTTGTGAAAAAGATACCACAAGACAATCAATTCCTAATGCTGCTGCAAGTACAATGATTTCAACTAAGTTCAATTTCTACCTCAAATAATCTGTTCCATGGAAAACTATAATTTACATTATAATGTACACCCAATTTTTTGAACACTTTTTCTTCAAAAGGTTTTATAAGTTTGTCAATATCCATAGTGCCTGCTTGTCTGACATTTGCCTGATAAGCCCAATCGTCAAGAAAACGAATAACTTGAAGTTTTTTGAAATTATAATCAGAAGACTGGCTATTTTCAAAGTAAGAGCTTGACTTCTTGACCTCTTGTCTTCTTGTCATCTTTACAACCGCAGCACAAATAAGACTTCCCAATGTGTTTGCAGATGTATTCCAAGCAGAATAACCGTAAAAATTGTCGTCTAAATCTGTTTCAAAAAGTTTTTGCACAAAAGCGTTATCAGCTCCATTGGCAAATCTAACATCTGCTATCATATAGGGTTTATCAGGTTTTTGCCAGATTCCGGAAAATTGTTTTGTATCAACTTTCATAACAATTTCACCTTGATGGTCTTCAAAATTGTTTATATAAAGCAAAATATCTGCCCTTTCAGGCTCGCAAACCTCACATCCTGCAAGCTCTAACTGTCCCAGAACAGATTTTTCTATAGATACATCTTCATAATTAGAAATTAAATGTTTGTTTTCCGGTGATAAAAATATTGGAGCAACTTTCAAAGAAGTTTTGGGAGCATAAGAAGACAGACTTTTTTCATGATAAAGACTTGTCCTCTTGTCTTCTTGCCTTCTTGTCATCTGAATAGCGCGCGCAAGAAGAGTTAGCGGAATTTCATCTGCGCCGGTTTTTATAAACCCGCCAAGTTTTTCAAGAGCTTTTGCCTCCTGAACATTAAATCCGAATTCTGCACAGTCATCTTTTGAAAAAACTAATGTTTCAAAAAAACCTGACTTTTGCCAATCAAGGTAAAGTTTATTTATTTCAAAATTTCTTTTTCGTGTAGAAAGATAATCCTCTAAAATCTCATCCGGCACTTCTTTTTTACATATCGTGCCAAATTTATCCATACAATATGAATAATTAAAGATTTTCTTTCCCCATTTATTCCAGTATTCTTTTTCTTCTTCATTAACATTATTATTAGAGATACGCATGATGCTTGAAAAAGCATAGATTTTAGCCTGTTTTGTCTTCAGAATATTTTTAAGTTTTTCTATTCTCGTTTTAATTTCTTCAAAAGTATCTGTTGAACGTCTGGAAGGAATTAGGCCGCCGTATGCAACTGTATCTAAACACATTACGATAGAATCACATTCAGGCAGACTTTCAAGCCATTTAAAAATTCCATCGACATCGGCGGATTTTTTCAAATCACCTAACAAACTGCGTTCCGGAATAAGAAGTTTAATATTTTTATTAATCGCGCAAATCTGCTCCGGTAATGTATAGCAAACAGGACGATTATCTATTGGAATAAAAGCTATGTTCATTATTCTATTATATGTTAATATAAAAATTAAGCAAAAAAGTTAAAATTATGACAAAAATTCCTGACAAATCACCTGCTGTGATTCATACAATGTTTAATATGATTTCAAAAGAATATGATTTTTTAAACAATCTTATGTCTTTTGGAATACATCAAAATATCAAGTTAAAATGTGTTCAAAGTCTTGATATTAAACCGCATGCAAACGTAATAGATTTATGCTGCGGTACAGGTGATATAGCAAGATTAATAAAAAAAGTTCAACCTCAATCTATAGTTACGGGAATTGATTTTTCCGAGAATATGCTTGAAATAGCGAAAAATAAAAGTGAGGGCATACAATATTTTCAAGGTGATGTGACTAATCTTCCATATCCTGATGAAACTTTTGATATAGTTACAATGGGTTTTGGTTTAAGGAATATTCATAATGCTGAAAAAGCTGTTGAAGAAGTTTATAGAATTCTCAAACCAAACGGACTTTTTTTACATCTTGATTTTGGAGAAAAAAATTTTTTAAGTCATATTTTTGATATGGTTGTTCCATCTGCAATAAAATTATTTACCGAAAATTCTCTTCCTTATAAATATTTAATAGAATCTAAAAAAGCTTTTCCAATACCTGCCGATTTGATAAAAGATTTTGAAAGCAAAGGATTTAAGTTAAATAAGCGTTTAGATTTTATCTCCGGTGTAATTTCTGCACAAATTATGGAAAAAAGGGGTTGAAAAATTTTAAAAATAAGTTATAATGTATATATAGGGAAAAGACTCTAAGAGGTCTCACTCTCTTAAAGTCTTTCTTAACTCCCTATTTGATGAATTTAAGTGCTATGATTATTGCTAAAATAAGCCATAGCGCTTTTTCTGTTATCCAGAAATTCATTTTATCACCTCCTTCAACCGTCATTTTCCACTTAACAAGTCTGTGCCGGTGGAGATGGAGAGAGCTTACCCTGAAATTATTATATCAAAAATATAATAAATATTATTAAAATTTAAACATTTTTCAAAATTTCCAAAATTAATGTTTTGAATTTAACTTTGGCTGTGTTTGCGGATTCAATAACTTCTTCATGTGAAAGTTTTTCGCCGTTTGAAGAGCTTGCAGCATTTGTAATACAGCTTATTCCTAAAACATTTATACCGCAATAATTTGCAACAATTGCTTCCGGTACTGTTGACATTCCAACAGCATCACCGCCAAGTTTTCTTATCATTTTTATCTCTGCTGGTGTTTCATATGATGGTCCGGAATTAGCCCAGTACACACCTTTTTGAATCGAAATTTCTAATTTCTTTGCACAATTTTCTGCTAATTCAATGAGATTTTTTTTATAAACTTCTGACATATCAGGAAATCTTTCACCCAGAGTTTCGTCATTTTCTCCGATTAATGGATTATTTCCGAGATTATTAATATGGTCAGTTATAATCATTAAATCAGCCGGTTTAAAACTTTCGTTAACTGCCCCTGCGGCATTAGTTAAAATAATAGTTTTCACACCCATTTTTTTCATAACTTTTATTGGATAAGTTATTTCTTGCAAAGAATGACCTTCATAAAAATGGTTTCTACCCTGCATCATCACAACTTTTTTTCCGCAAATTTCAGAAAATATAAGTCTGCCTTTGTGACCTTTTACAGTCGAAGTTATAAAATTTGGAATATCGTTATAAGAAATTGCGTAATTACAGTATTCATCCGCAAGTTCACCTAGTCCGGAACCAAGTATAATTCCAATTTCAGGTACAAAATTATTAGTTTTTTCTCTTAAAAAATTAATTGTATTTTCCATATAAACTCCCTAATTAAAAAGTTAGAGTTGCCCCTAACTTTTTTTGTAAAATCTGTCTATACTATGTGACTATAATGCATTATAAAGATTACCAAAATCTTCCGATTGGGCTATGTAGCACTAACCGACTAATCTGTCATCATCAGCTTCCGCAGCTTTTACCATAATGGCATGTTCTACCGGATTTTCTTTTTTATAAGTTGTGTCAAAATTTTCTTCAAATCCGAAATCATCATGTGCTTTTTTAGCTTGAGTTTCGTCTACAAGTTTTTTTGCAAGTTCTGCAATTTCATAAACTAATTGATATCTGTTGTCTGTATTTTCATTTAAATCCCAGGCAACTCTTATAATTTGATCCATCATAATTTTACCTCATTTATTCTTTATATATCCATAGTATAATATAAAAACTTTTTTGGCAAGTAGCAAAATTTTAAGAATTATTGTATAATTAGTTTATGAAAAAATTTGATGATATTCACAAATTTGTTTGGATAGAGTTTTTAATTTGGTTTTTAATTTTATGTTTTGCTGTTGCAGGAGTTAGAATTTACAAGCATAACAGTGAAAAAAAACTTGTAACTTATCAAATTTTTATGCCTGATGTTGATGGAATTATCATTGGTTCACCTGTTAAATTTATGGGTGTACAAGTTGGGCATGTCGATAAAATCAAAATAGTTTCAAATGAAGTTTATTTAAAAATAGTTATTACTGATAAAAATCTGATTTTGCCAAAAGGTTCAATTGCAACTGTAGAATTTAATGGTATGGGTGGTTCAAAATCTCTTGAAATTTATCCTCCAACTCAAGAAAGTCTAATTTCTGGTAAAATTATTTCTGTACAAAACCCTATTAGATTAAACGATTCTCTTACTCTTTTAGGCGATATGTTTGATAAAATAAATTCTATTATGGTCAGAACTTCTTTGTTTGCCGATAAAACGGGGGTTATTGATATGAAACAGGGTGTAGAACTTGATGGGATTCAAAATAATATGAATATACTTGATAAATGGTTAAGGAGTAAAAAATGAAAAACGTTAGAATTATAAATAATCCTGTAGTACTCTTAAATTTATGTACAATGAGAGATAAAAATACTGATAGTCAGGGAGTCAGAATTGCAACCAGAAAAATTACAAGATGTTTGCTTTATGAAGCTGCCAAAAACCTTCCGCTTGTTGAACGCGAAGTTACAACTCCTTTAACAACATTTATGGCTAAAACGGTTGATCCTGATATTAATTTAATTATTTCACCAATATTGAGAGCCGGTTTAATTTTTACCGATGAAGCGATAGATATTTTACCGCAGGCATGTATCAGGCATATTGGAATGTACAGAGATGAAGAAACACTTAAACCGGTATGGTATTACAATAAAGTTCCGATGGAAGCTCCAAATCCGGAAAAATTTTATATTTACATTACTGATCCTATGCTTGCAACAGGAAATTCACTTATAGAAGCAATAAAATTATATGCAGACAAAGGTATTCCAATTTCGAATATAAAATGTCTTTGTATAATTGCAGCACCTCAGGGTATTGAAAATATTCATAAACATTATCCGGATATTGAAATTATCACTGCTGCTGTAGATGAATGTCTGAATGAAAAGGGTTATATTGTCCCTGGTATGGGTGATGCAGGTGATAGAATTTTTAACACATAAAATTTTTATGTTAAAATAATTACGATGGCTTCGTAGCTCAGCAGGATAGAGCAGCGGTTTCCTAAACCGAAGATCGCGCGTTCGAATCGCGCCGGGGCCAGTTTCTTTTTCTTTGCTAAAAAGAAAAAGAAACCAAAAAGAAAAGACCACTTGGGCTTTGGACAAGTTTTTATTGGGTTGTTCAAAAGAAAGTATCACTTGGGTAGTTTTGGAGTTTGACGGTTTTGGTTTTTAAAGAGGCTTTTGGTAACGATAAGAACGCAAAGTGCGTTCGAGCGCGAGTGAGCTAAGGGCGGAGGCTTTACGACAAAATGTCAAAGACATTGCAGGCGGAAACCGAAGACCCGTTAAACGCGAACGAGTAAGACAATCGCGCCGGGGCCACCATACTTTTTTCTTTAGCGCAAAGAAAAAAGTAGGCAAAAAAGAAAGCACTATCTGGGGATTGAATAAATTTTCATCAACTTGCTAAAAAGAAACCAAAAAGAAAAGACCACTTGGGCTTTGGACAAGTTTTTATTGTGTTGTTCAAAAGAAAGCACTACTTGGGTAGTTTTGAAATTTGACAGTTTTGGCTAGAGGCTTTTGGTAACGAT
>CATLEG010000002.1 GCA_949915775.1 uncultured Candidatus Melainabacteria bacterium
CTCCAATACGCCTTTTATCTCAACCGTATCAGCTTCCCTCACATCCTTCAATGAAAATCCGGAAATCCCCTCTTCGTATACGCCCTGAAGCAGCCCTTCCCTCTTTCTCAAAATGATAAATGCAATATTGCCCATGTCGCGGATTGCGTGAACGGCCCCGTTCACTTTAACCCTCTTCCCTTCCCTGCCCTCTGTAAGCAGTTCACTGATTTCCATTGTGTCTTTTCTTGCAATTCCTGTTAAATACTTCATGATGTTCCTCCTCTTTCTCTTTGACAGCTCCCGGAGGGGTTTGTAATATCGTGCTGTGACGAATAAACAAAATCTTCAATCCAATGTCCCAATATTTTTTCATAGTCTGATTTACTCCTTCCTTTATAAGTAAAATTAAATTGCCAAATTTTCTATATATTACTCCTTTTTTACTCCATAGTCAAGTGATGTTCCTCTAAATTCTTTACTCATTCTTTTGTAAAAATCAACTTGTTCGTCTTGAGTCATCGCATGTAGTATCTCATCATCTTCATTATCTACAAATCCAATCATAAAATTAAAGTCATTCATATTTAAACAGGTATTTTCAGTGAGATATTTAATGTCTTGAATAATCTCATCGGTTTTATCATAATGTTCTTTAAATATTGAAAGACATTTTTCAACAGTTTCAGTATTACAATTTTTTGGAACAGCACGTTCAATAAGCTTTCTAACTCCGTTTCCAACAAAATTTCTGACTTCTTCAAGTGTTATGGTTGGGAAATTGAATTGCGAAAGTGCATAATTTGTACTTTCTTTCAAATCATCAAGGGTATTTAATAAAGTCCCGTCTAAATCAAAAATTACAGCATCTTTCATAATGATATAATAACATAAAATTAAGATTTTATTTGACAATTTCATTACAAATTTATATAATAATTTTATGACTAAATTGATTAAAGTAATGAAAGGAACAAAAGACATTTTACCTCAAGAAGTCGAGATGTGGCATAAGCTTGAGAAAAATGCACTTGAAATTTTTACCCGATATGGATATAAAGAAATCAGAACCCCAATATTTGAAGTGACAGAATTGTTTGCTCGCGGAGTTGGTGATACTACTGATATTGTTAATAAAGAAATGTACACTTTTGAAAAAAGTGATCGTTCAATAACTTTGCGACCGGAAAATACAGCTGGTGTCGTTCGTTCATTTATTGAAAATGGAATGGCAAGACTTTCAGCTCCTGTAAAACTCTGGTACAAAGGTCCGATGTTTAGATATGAAAGACCGCAGGCTGGCAGACAAAGACAATTCCATCAAGTTGGTGTAGAAATGTTTGGGATAAAAGATGCGGCAGCAGATGCTGAAGTTATTATGCTTGCTGTTGATTATCTTAAATCTCTCGGACTTGAGGATTTAGAAGTTGAAATAAACTCTCTTGGCTGTCCAAAATGCCGCGAAGAATATAAAAATAAAATTAAAGAGGTTTTAAAACCCGAATTTGAAAATCTTTGCGAAGACTGCCAAAACCGTTATGAAAAAAATCCATTAAGACTTCTTGATTGCAAAGTAGATACTTGTAAAGAAATTTTTGCAAAACCGCAAATCCAAAAAGTTATTCAATCTGACTTTATTTGCGAAGAATGCGCAAGTCATTACAAAGATTTGAAAACATATCTAGATAGATTAAATATAAAATATGTTGAAAATAAACTTCTAGTCAGAGGTTTGGACTATTATAACAGAACTGTTTTTGAAATAAAATCAAATAATTTAGGTTCACAAAATGCTGTTTGCGGCGGCGGAAGATATGACAGTCTTGTCAAAAATCTTGGAGGAGAGGACACTCCGGCTGTAGGCTGGGCAATGGGTATGGAAAGATTAAATTCATTATTACCTGTAATTGAACCTGAAAAATTGGATGCATATATTGTTTCAAATTCACCGGCTGATGCATTTGAATTAGCACAAGATTTGCGATCTAATGGAGTTAAAGTAGAGTTTGATCTTGCAAATAAAAAATTTACAAAACAACTTGAAAAAGCGTCTAAAGTTGCAAAATTTGCACTAATACTGGGTGAAGATGAGATTAAGGCAGGAAAAGTTTCTGTGAAAAATCTTTCGACATCACAACAAGTAACAGTTGAAAGAAATGAAGTAATAAATAAAATTATGGAGTAATATGGCAAATTCAGTAGATGAAGTAATAGTAAGACTTTCAAATAGTTTTAATCGTATATTTAATGATTTTAAAGGAATGTATCTGTTTGGTGTACATTTGGATGGCAAAATGCATGAGGATGAAGATATTGAACTTGCCGCAATTTTCGAAGTTGAAGATAAATCAAAACGCGAACAGATTTGGCCTATAATTGGAAAAATCGAAACAGATATGGAAGTTTGTATAGATTTATATCCATATACCGAAGAAAGTTTTAAACAAGACGAAGATATTTATAATGAGATTATGGAAGAAAGTATTTTCTATAATAAAAAGGGGGAGTGTAGCCGCTCCATACACAAATAAAGCATTAAAATTGTATATAAAAAGATGAGGTAAAAAAATGTCACAGATTACAATACGTTCAGACAGAAAAGAAGATTACAAGTTTTTCTACAAAGGCGACGAAGTTGTTTTAGGAGCAGGAAAAATTATTAGCATTGCAACAGGACTTGATGATGTTGTTTTGCCAACTTGTGCTATGAAAATAATTAACAACCTGATAGTAATTAAAGAAGATGTAAAAGATAAAAAATAATCTATATTTAATGTAAATATAGTATGTTTTTTAAATGACAATTGATATAATTCTAGTGAAAATTATCAAGGAATTAAGAGGAGGTAAATATGAAAAATCGAATATCCAGGGCGCTTGTACTATCTATGATGGTAAGCTTTGCTGTTATTGGGAATCAGGTTATTGCGAAGGATTATTCTGCTAATGAAACTTTAAATAAAGTTAAAATTACAGAAGATTCTTCGATTGCAAAAGATGTAGAGTTAACATTTACAAATAAAAATTCTTTTGAAAAAAATGTTACAATAACAAATAATGGTACAATTAATGTGGGAACTGCTGAGAGTGGAAGTGCCCAAATTACAAATAATGGGTCTGTTTTAGGCGGTATAATTAATGTTGTTAATAAGGGCAATTTTGCAAATAAATCTACAGGTTCTGTTATCGTTAATGAAATTAATCTTTCAACCAGCAGCCGACTTGATAATGACGGTACTATTTCTACAGGCAAAATTATTATTGATGAAACAAGTCGTATTACAAGTTCGAACGGAACTTTGATTATTACGGGAACCGGCAGCAGAAGTGATAATGAAATTAAACAAGCTTCAATTACTATTTCTAAAGGTGCTGATTTTGTAAATAATGGTGAAAAATTTAATGTTCTTAAAGAATTTAATAATGATGGTGAATTTACCGGTACAGGAACAATTAGTTTAGGAGATAAAAGTACAGCTGTAACTGCAAGAAATACCGGAATTTTATCTCAAAATAAAGTAACAATTTCTAATGGTAATTTTGACAATTCTAATACAATGACCGTAACAGATGAACTTAGAATTGGTAATTCTGGCAATGCTGTTTTAAATAATACTAAAAATGTATCAGCTGGTAAGATTAATATCTCTACAACCGGAAAAATTACTGGAACTGGTAATCTTTCTATTGGTAATGGTTCAAGCAATAAAGGTGAAATTACACAGGGAACAATTACATCTACTGGTAAATTTACTAACGAATATTTAGTAACAGTTGATACATTAACTGCTGAAAATATTGACAATAAAGGAAGTAATTCTCTAATTACTGTTATTAAAGATGCTGCCATTGATACATTAACTAACAATGGTGCTTTGAATGTTGCAGGTAATTTGTCATCTGCAAATAAAATTACTAATAATCACGAAATAACAGTAGGTTCATTAAATGCAAATAATATTGTTAATGAAAAAACTTTCACAGTAAATAAAGATGCAATTGTTAATACATTAACTAATAATAAAACATTTAATGTAACCGGTGTATTATCTTCTAATAAAATTACAAATAAAGCTGATATAACATCAGGTTCGTTAATTGCAAAAGAAATATTAAACGACAAAAACTTTACGGTAAATGAAAATAGTACAGTTGATACATTAACTAATAATGGAAACTTCAAAACAATTGGAACTTTAACTTCTTCAAATAATATTACTAATAAGGGTGAAATATCAGTTGGCTCATTAATTGCTAATAACATAACAAATGAAGAAACTTTTACAATAAATAATGATGCTGTAGTAAAAACATTAACTAACAATAAAATATTTAATGTAAATGGTTCACTTGTTTCAGATGGTGATATTATTAATCAGGGGGGGGGGCGAACTCTCAGCTGGTTCATTATCAGCTCAAAATGTACTTAATGACCAAAAAATTAATATTAATGGTAATACATCTATTACCGCATTAACAAATAATGGCTCATTTAATGTTGGAAATGCTGATACAAAATCTATGTTAAGTGTTGCCGGTGATATTTCCGGTAATAACGGTGAATTAAATTTAACAAATACAGTATTTAATGTTGGGCAATTAGTTCAAAATCAAACTATTAATGCATCAAATAATTCAATAATAAATGTTAATAATGCATACAATTTAGTTAATGATTCACTTGCGTTAAACAATAGTGTAATGAATATAAACACTTTGAATCTTAATCCATTAACACTAAATAATTTTAGTATGGATAATGGTACAATTAACATTTCTTCTATAGATGTTGATTTAGGTAATAAAACTATGGGAACAATCAGCGCTCAAAATTATGGTGATATTTCCGGTGCTGTAAATATTGGCGATTTAAATATTCAAAATTATATTAATGTTCCTAAAGAAAAAGATATTAAAGTATTGTTTACAGATAATGCTAATCTTGCGCATACTGTAAATTATACAGGTCGTGATTTTCTTTTGACACCAATTCACAAATATGGCATAAAATATGAAGATGACGGCTCAGCCGGAAACTTCATATTTACAAAAGGTGCCGGTGCAAGCCTTTCAAATGCAGCCGCATTTAACCCTGCTGTATTACCAAGTTCAGTTGCCGCACAAGCCGGCTCTTATGCAGCTATTACTGAAACTTTTAATTATTCATTCAGACATATAGATTATACTTATATGCCTTATCCTTCTGCTGTAAGAAAATCAATGGCAAATAAATATGCTATTACAGAAGGACAATCTACACCTTATCAATTGAATGCAACTAAATCAAATGGTACCTGGTTTCAGCCATATGTATCTTTTGAAAATATGCACCTTAGCCATGGGCCAAGAGTTAATGTAACTACTTATGGTTCATTGGTCGGAGGTGACAGCGAATATAAAGAACTTAAAAATGGATGGGGTACAGTTACTACCGCATTTGTAGGTTACAACGGAAGTAATATAAATTATTCTCATACTGATACTTATCAAAATGGCGGTGTGTTAGGTGCTACTCAAACATTCTACAAAAATAACTTCTTTACTGCAATAACAGCGAATGCCGGTGCAAGTGTCGGTGAATCTAATACAATGTACGGACATGAAAACTTTACAAGTTTAATGGCTGGCATTGCTTCAAAAACAGGTTATAACTTCGAATTTAATGAAGGTAAATTTATTATCCAACCTTCATGGATGATGGCTTATTCTTTCATTAATACATTTGACTATACAAACGCTGCCGGAGTTAGAATTGACTCTGATCCATTACACTCAATTCAATTACATCCGAATATCAAATTTATCGGTAACATAAAAGGATGGCAGCCATATGCAAATATTGGTATGGTTTGGAATATCTTAAATGATACAAGAGTAACCGCAAACGATATGAGATTACCTGAAATGAGTATCAAACCATATGTTGAATATGGTATTGGTATTCAAAAATGCTGGAAAGACAGATTCTCCGGATTTGGACAGGCTATGTTCAGAAATGGCGGCAGAAACGGTATTGCAATAACTTTAGGTTTTAGAATGACTTTAGGTAAAGGCCATGCTGAAAATGTTCAATTAAAAAACAAAAACAAAGTTGTTATAAAAAAATAAATATTAATAACAAAAACTTTAAAAAAAGCCCTTCAAAAGGGCTTTTTTTATGATTTATTTTAATATATAATGTTTTTGTCAATAAAAGTTGAAACACAAATTTTTACATAATTTCTATAACTATATTATGGTGGAGACGAGGGGAGTTGTCTTGCTGCGCCTCGCGTTAAACGGCAATTCCGCGATTTGTGGCGGGTTTTCAACCCTTACAAATCGGCTCCAGCCTCTGCTCGGCTTGCGCCGAACCCCAAAATAGTATTCTCCACCAAGCTCATCAAACCATAATAAAGAACATAACAAGTATGTCCTTTATTATGGTGGAGACGAGGGGAGTCGAACCCCTGTCCAAAATGGATCTTGATAAATCTCTACGAGTGTATATTTTCTATTGGCTCAACTGATTCAGGAAAAAATCTAAAACCTTGTAAATCAGTCCTAGGTTTTATTTGAAGGAAACTCTAAACCTTGCAAGGTTATCTTGATGCATCTACCCTGCTTCAATGCACTGCGTCTTGCATAATGGACTCATAAAACCGGCAAGCTGGGTTCTATGAGTAGCTATAATTAGCGACTACGCTGCTAAAGCTTGTGCTCTAGAGAAGTCTGCTTTAATTACGTTGTTAGCATTTAATTTGTTTTGCTCGTTGATAACCGAGAACAGCGCTCGGACTCGCAACCTATCTCAACCGAACATCCTGTCAAATCCAAAACGTCCCCATATATTTAACTGTAAATGTACTGACCGTACTTCGTACGGTGTCAAATCCTAGTCGCTATTACAATATTATTGTAATTTTCTACTATATTTGTGGTTTCGCGACGCCATTTTGCACGTTTCGCTCTAGCTCAACGGCAAAAGAAGGCAAACGTCCCCATATATTTAAATGTTAATGTGCTGACCGTACTTCGTACGGTGTCAAATCCTAGTCGCTATTACAATATTATTGTAATTTTCTACTATATTTGTGGTTCCGCGACGCCATTTTGCACGTTTCGCTCTAGCTCAACGGCAAAAGAAGGCAAACGTCCCCATATAAACCCTCTCCCGCAGTTCTAAAACTCATAAATTCGTTAAGAACTGCTCCCTCTCACAAAGAGAGAAGGGAAAGAATTTTGTAATTTTCAATGTGCCTATTGCTATTATAACCCATTTTATTCTTTTTTCAATAGCAAAAAAAATTTTTATAAGTTTTGTATTAATATGCAAGTCAGCAATAATTATTCTCAACAGAATTTTACATCAAAATTATGTCCGGTGAGACCTTTCAGAGTTAAGACAAATGCCGGAAAACTTTATATTAAAGAAGTTACAAAAAAAGAAGTTAACCAAAAGAGTTTTATTAATAATTTAGCAAAAGTGCTTGCTAAAAATATTGCATCAAACACTGAAGATCCTTCATGGAAAATTATTTTTAAACAGGATAGAGAAGGTAAACTCGTTATAGAAAATTTTAAAAGATATTTAAAAAGAAGATTGAATACAAATGATGATACATTAACGCTGCTTGTTGCATATGATAAAAAGAAGAAAATTCAAGGGGCTTGTATGTCGTTTGGATTTGACGATGTTCCAACTTGTGAGAAATCTGTTTGTTATATTGAATCATTGGGAATTAATCCTAAATACAGAGGGGCCGGAGTAGGGAAATTAATGGTAGAGAAAACTTTAGAGTCTGCGAAAAATATTTTTACTGATGCGTATTTAGCCAGTGAGAATTTAGCTTTAGGTTTTTATAAAAAATTGGGATTTAAAAAATTAAATCCGGCATATGAAGCGCAAAAAACAATTATAGATTTTATTGCATTAGATAGAGCAGATTATCCTGAATATGTTTCTTTATTAACTAAACCTTTGCAGCAAAACAAACCTCGATGGTATAAAGTTGCGGCAGACTTTATAAACGATTTTAATGACGGATTAAGAATGTATTTGGAATGAACACTTTGAGCAGTGAGCTTTTGGATGAAGCATCAAATTGTCTTCTAAATCATACATTTTTTCTATTTTACAGATTAAATTTGCACCGCATTTAGGACATTTTAGACCACCTGCACCATTAAGAATGAGTTCTTTTAAGCTATCAATTATTTCTTGAGAAATTGTATATGATGAGAAATCTTTTTCTAGTGCTTTAATTTCTTTCGGGTCGCATTTTAAAACTTTTGCTAAATTTTGACGAACAGTAACAGGAAGAAATAATTCTTTTCCTGCTTCAATATCTTCAATTAGATTTATAGGCAAATTACATTGTATCGCAAGCCCTTTTGGTGATAAACCTATTTCATCTCTTCTTTTTTGTATAAATTGTGCAAGTGTTTTCATAACCCTCTCCTGAATTGCTAAATTCGTTGTACTCATTAAGCAATTCTGCCCTCTCACAAAGAGAGATTATATATTATATAACAAAAACACCCTCTTATTACAAGAGGGTGTTTGTTGTGATTTTTATTTTTTAGGATTATAAATTTCAAATTTTTTGAAATCTACTTCTCTTGAACACATCTTCATATCTTGAAAATCGTAATCAATAAGTTCCGGATTTCCATCTTCATCAAGTATAGGTTGACCTTGTTTATCTAACGCTAATTTACCGCAAATGCAAGTTCCAGGTAATTCACCTTTTTTGAATTCGCCTTCCCATATCATATTACCATCACTGTCATATATTGTATTAATGCCAGGTTTGTCACCTCTTGCACCATTTGAACGAATTTCTGAATATGATGGTTTCCACTGCCATTCTTCTGGTTTTGAAGTTGCATTAGTTGTATAGTGGTCAAATTTTATACCTCTGCCGGGAACATCAGAAACCACTGTTTTCATCCATAATTTTTTAGGATTTTTAGGATCATACATATCAGTAATTCTTGTTACATATGTGTTTTGTCTTTTATTTGTTCCGATACTATCTAATTGACCTTCATATAATTTATGGTCGTAATTGTTTTGTGCTTTATAAGATATAAGAACTACATTATCGCCAGGTTTTGGGCCGTCTAATTCCGCACCAATATTTAAACCTTGAGAAATTAATGAGTCATTAATTGCAAAATTAATTTCTTTAAATGGTTTTGTTACAAATATTGTATCAGGTTTGCCACAACCACCATTATCTATAACCCATGCATATGCCCAAGCTTTTGCTTCAGACTCTGAACAAGAATCTGATTCAGCAGAACAAGATGTCATTCCGCCGGCTACACTTGCAGCCATTACGCCTGCCATAAATGCGTTTCTTAATGCGTTTGCCGTTTTTCTAGAAACCGGCGCGCGGTCTGTATTTCTGTCTTCACGTTCACGTGTTTCTCGACTTGGCTCCATTGTATTTATAGAACCATTTCTTCCAAATTGTGTTAGGGATAAATTTTTTATTGCTTGTACCTGCATTTTTAACCTCCGATTTGTACTGGCAAGTATATAAAATAAGAACATTTTTTTATTTGCTATTTGAATTATAACAAAAACATATGTTTTATTAAATTCCTTGAATTGAGTGATTTTTGGGGCTTTACATTTGTTAATATATTTTAAAAAGTTTTAATTATGCTAAAATAAAAGGTATGAAATTTATTATTTTGCTATTAATTTTAGGTTTGTTTTGGTCAATTGTAATTGAACCAAATATCTTGACAATAAAACATATAAATATTGAAGATGAAGAGTTAGCAGGATTAAAAATTGTTTTTGCTTCAGATTTTCATATTAAGCCGCATGAAATGTACAGGTTAAAAAGAATTGTAAAAGCTATTAATAAACAAAATGCAGATATAGTCTTGCTTGGCGGAGATTATGTAAGCGGGCATAAAAGAAAATCATCAATGCCCGTTGAAAAAATTGCTAAAGAACTTTCTAACATAATTTCACCCGCTTACGCAGTTGTTGGCAATCATGACGGCTGGTACGGAAAAAATGATGTTATAAATGCTCTTGCTAGTAATGGAATAAAAGTTTTATTTAATAATAATTCCTGTTTTGATAAGTTTTGTATTGCCGGTGTTGATGATTTGCAAACTGGTACTCCTGATATAGAAAAAGCATTAAGTAATACCAATAAACCTCTAATTCTATTGTCACATACACCTGATATAATGCCAGAAGTACCTTATGATGTGAATTTAACTCTTGCCGGACATTTGCATGGCGGTCAAATTAGATTAAATGGAGCTTTAATAACTCCTTCTAAATATGGAAAAAAATATGCAAATGGTTTTTTAAACGATAAAGGTAAAAAAGTTTATACATCAAAAGGTTTGGGAACTAGCATTTTACCTTTACGGTTTAATTGTCTGCCCGAAATTGTTGTATTTACATTTAGTCAAAATCCATAAGTTCTTTTAAATTTACACCCAAAACATCTGCAATAATTTTCAATTTTGATAAAGTAATATCTGTTTTTGCAGTTTCAACCATCGCTATTGTAGAGCGTGAAATACCGTTAACGTCAAGAAAATCATCCTGTTTAATATGTTTTTCTTTTCGAATTTTTTTTAAATGTTGTGCAAATTTTTTCAGATATTCAGAATCCATTTTGTTATTATCAATCAAACTGAGATAGAAGAAAATCAGCCATATTGACATTTTTCTTGAGTAAGATTTTGCAAATATTAATTTTATTCCCATTTTTCTTGACTTATTATTAAAACTTTGGTATAATTGTCTTGTAGAAAGTGAGGCATGTATGGAATTAAATTTGAAAAAAGAATTATTAAAATCTCTGGAAATTACAAGACAGAGTGTTAAAAATAGTATGGAAGTAGCTATGGAAAGTTATACTGAAGTTCAATCACGCTTAGATTTGCTTACATATCTTGTGGCAAGCAATCTGGAAGATTAAAAATATAATTCTTATGACTATTTTCTTTTTTTGCATAATTATGTTATTATGTAAAAAACTTTAAATTTTTCGGAAACTTTTTTGTAAAAATTTCATCTTAATAACTGTGGTAGGAAAAATTAAGAGTTTTTGGAGGAAAATGGTGAAAAACATTATGAGAAAAAGTATTATATTTTTTGGAACATTCTTGTTCTTATCCGGCTGGGTTATAAGAGACAATGTGTTTGCATATAGTCCAACCGATTTGTATGACAATGTGTGGAGACTTATTAACAGTAAATTTGTTGATCAGACAAATAATGATCAAAATTGGGCTAAATGGCGGCATAAGTACGATAATAAAATAGTCACTAATGAAGATGCATATGTTGCTATTAATACTATGGTAGCAAGTTTGAATGACCCATACACAAAATTTTTAGACCCGAAAGAATTTGCGGATGAAACAAGTTCTATTAAAGGTTCTTTAAAGGGTATTGGTATTCAAATTGGTGTAAAAGACGGAAAATTAATGGTTATTGCACCTATTGAGGATACACCTGCCGAAAAAGCCGGTTTATTGGCTGATGATGAAATTCTTGAAATTGACGGAGTCAGTACAAAAGGTATTACAGTTGATAAAGCAGCCGATAAAATCAGAGGTAAAGAAGGCACTCAGGTAACATTGCTTATTAAGCGCAAAGATGTTGAACCTAAAAAATATACTATTACGCGTGCAAATATTGAAGTAAAATCTATTTCACAAAAAACGCCGGTTGAAGTGAAAGTTCCGGATGATTTCTGTTATATTAGATTAAGTTCTTTCATAAGCAGAAATGCCGCAAGTGAGTTTGGTGCGATTTTAAACAATAATAGAAATAAGAAAGGTTTTATTATTGACCTTCGTTCAAATCCAGGCGGGTTGTTAACAAACGCAATTTACATATCTGATATGTTCTTGGATGGAGGAACTATTGTAAGTACGGTAGATAGAGATGGGTATAAAGAAACACAGCGCGCCTCATCAGGTGTTTATACAAGAAAACCGGTAGTAGTTCTTATTAACAAAGGCTCAGCTTCAGCATCAGAAATTTTTTCAGGTGCTATGAAAGATAATCACAGAGCTGTACTCATCGGTGAACAATCTTTCGGAAAAGGTCTTGTTCAAGAAATTAATAAACTTCCTTATGAGTCAGGTATAAATATTACAATTCAGAAATATTTAACTCCAAGTGGTACGGATATTAACAAAAAAGGAATTACACCTGATATAGAAGTAAAATTAACTGATGAAGATATCAAAAATAAAAATGATGTACAATTAAAGAAAGCTATTGAAGTTTTAAGCAAAATGACATCAGGACAGTCATTAGCGATACAATAAATATAAGGGCGGTTATTAAAAACCGCCTTTTATATTAAGTGATGTTACAACAATTGTTAAATTATTTGTTTTTTTTGTATAAATACAATAAAATATAATTGGAGAAATTTGAGGGAAAAAGATGATATTAGAACAAGAGCTTGAGGGAAAGACTTTATCTCCACAGGAAGTCAGAAGTATTTTAAAAACAGATAATAAAGAAATTGTAGAATTATGCAAACGTGCATCAATTTTACCTAAGAAGAATAGCAAAGGGCAAACTTACTTTTCTTATGAAGAAGTAAAAAATCTTAGAAAAGTACAGGCCGCAAAAGGAGCATCTTTAGCACCTGCTAAACGCTCTACTCCTATGATGAATATTCTTTCGTCGCTTAAAGAAATGGAAAATAGTTTAAGTGACAGGATTTCAAAAGTTATTGATGAAAAACTTGAAGGCATGGACGAAGTTGTTGTAGAACTTATTCGCTGCAAAACTGATAACGAAACTTTGAGACAAAAAATCATTGACTTGAACAAAGAAATCTATCAGCTTAAAAATGATTTAAATGCTTATAAACCTGTTGCGCTTGGGTTTTATAAGAAAAAAGAAAAAAATATCTGGGACTAGCCAGCGTGCCGCTGGCCCCGCGACATTAGGTCTTGTATAAGTCTTAGAAACTTTGGAATTAAAAAAGGAATTAAAATAATGGCAGTAAAAGATAAAGAAACTGATACAACAAATTTGGATGACAGAAGTAAAGCTTTGAAACTTGCAATCGAAAAGATTGAAAAAGATTTCGGTAAAGGTTCTATTATGAAACTTGGCGATAAAGCTACTGTTAACGTCGATGCAATTCCGACAGGTGCTTTATCTTTAGATGTGGCATTAGGAATAGGCGGTATCCCGCGCGGTCGTATTATTGAAATTTATGGGCCTGAAAGTTCAGGAAAAACTACACTTGCACAGCATATTGTTGCTGAATGTCAGAAAAAAGGCGGAATTGCCGCATTTGTTGATGCTGAACATGCTCTCGATCCTGAATATGCAAGAAATTTAGGTGTTAAAGTAGATGATTTACTAATATCTCAACCGGATACAGGTGAACAAGCTCTTGATATTACAGAAGAACTTGTGCGTTCTGGAGCTGTTGATATTGTTGTTGTTGACTCTGTTGCTGCTCTTGTTCCAAAAGCTGAAATTGAAGGCTCAATGGAAGATCAGCAAATGGGCTTGCAAGCTCGTTTGATGAGCAAAGCTCTTAGAAAACTAACAGGTATTATTGGTAAAACTAACACTACTGTTATTTTTATTAACCAATTACGTATGAAAATTGGTGTTATGTATGGCAATCCTGAAACTACAACGGGTGGTAATGCATTAAAATATTATGCATCAGTTCGTATGGAAATTAAACGTACAGAAGGTGTAAAAGGCGATGACGGTGATGTCGGCAACCATGTCAGAGTTAGAGTTTTGAAAAATAAAGTTGCTCCTCCGTTTAGAACTGCTGAATTTGATATTATTTTTGGTAAAGGTATTTGTAAAATTGGTAACATTTTGGATGTTGCAGTTAACCTTGAAATTGTAAAAAAAGCTGGTTCCTGGTTTAGTTTTAATGAAGAAAAACTGGGTCAGGGCAGAGATAAAGCACGTGATTTCTTATCAGAAAATCCTGATATTTTAAACACTATTGAAACACTGGTTCGTGAAAAACTTTCAAATAACAACAAAATAGACTCTTAAAATCTTTTCATGTATTTTTTAAGCGGGTTAATCCCGCTCCTTTCTTTTGCAAATTTTTACACAAAAAGAAAGTCTCATCAAATGATAAGACTTATAAATATACATTTACCCCACACTCTTTATAACATAAAAAAATAAATATGTCAATAGTTTAAATATTTGACTTTTTTAGTTATTAAAACTTAACAATTTAAATCCGCGTTTTTTCTTTTCCTGTTCAATATCAGGGAGTTCATAACACTTAATACAGCGTGCTTCATAGGTTTCATCTCCGCCAATCATAATTAATGGTGAATTTTTATCAGCAGGTTTTCCATCGATAAGCCTTTGAGTTCGTGTTGCATTTTCAGCACCGCATTTCATACATACCGCATGAAGTTTATCGACAGTTGTTGCAATACACATTAACTCGGGCATGCTTCCAAAAGGTTCTGCTTTAAAATCTAATTCCAAACCTGTTCCAATAACTTTTTTACCCTCTTCCATAAGTTTAGAGATAACTTTTACAATATTACTGTCAAAAAATTGAAGTTCATCAATTGCAATAACTTCATCTTCAGGCTTAACAACACTTAATATTTGTATAGCATGCTTTACTTTTATAGCATCAAGCCACAAGCCGTTTCTTGATTCAATATAATCCCCTTTTGCTCTTGTATCAATATCAGGCGAAATAACTTTTACTTTTCTTTTTGCAATAATTGAACGTCTGATTCTTCTTAAAAGTTCTTCTGTTTTACCGCAGCTCATCGGCCCTGTTATTAATTCAAAACTATACCCGTACATATTCTATCCCCTTTTAATAAAATTATACTTCCCGCAAACTTTTTTTGAAAGTTAATGTAAAATTTTGTCACGAAGTTTTTTAAGTCCTGCTCCGTAAAAATATCTAAGTTGTTCCGGGAAATTACTTGCAATATCAATTAAATACATATCATGTGCACAAAAAGCTTTAATAAGAAATACAATTTCAGGATTTTTTGTCCACAAAATTTCAGCACTGTTGTTGTGTTTTGAAGGTTCACTTATTCCAAAAATTCCTTCGCTGTTATCAACAGAGAGAAATATAAATTTGTCGTTATGGTAATGTTCAAACATTTGTATTCCAAAATGTTCAAATACTGTTCCGAAATTACATATAAATTCGTCGTATTTAACTATTTTCACATCCAAGCCTCGCATATAAGCATCGAGAAGATATTGTTCCAAATGTTTAAAATCCGGTGAAAACAGAGAAATATAAATACTTTTGTTTGCTGTTTGGATTAATTCTTTAGCTTTATCAAGAATTTTTGTTCTGCCAAAAATTGTTAAAACCGGTTCTGTATAAGTTTCTTCTTTTATATTAGGAAGTTTTTTGTCTAAAAAGTCTATAGTTGATTCAATTTTTCTTTTATATCTTTTAGTTAATTCTTTTGGTTTTATAGGCGTATAAGTCACCGGTTTTGTATTAGATGATAATGCAATTTGCATTGTTTCAAGAGATTTTAAAGTATCATAAGTTCTGGATTGCGGAATATTAGCTAATTTGCTGATTTCATAACCAGTTGCCGGATATTTTTTCAGAAGTGCCAGATAAACTTTTGATTGATACTCATTTAACCCGATTTGTTTTAATTTTTCAACTATTTCATCCATAAATTAAGTTTAACGGATTTTCAAATTTTGGGCAAATTATTTAAGAATTTTTTATGCATTCTTTATAAATATCATTTTTGTTAGCATTAAATAATTCTGATAAAATTACAGAAATTTCTTTTGCTTTAAACCCTTTTGATTTTAAAATTTCTATTTTTTCACCAAAATCAGTATTTTGTTGAGATTCCTCTCTAAAAACAAGACCTACAATTTCACCTTTTAAAATACCATTTTCAAAATGTTTAATAACATTAGAAGTTTCATCAATAACTATTTCTTCAAAAACTTTTGTTAATTCACGTCCAACAGCAACCCGAGAATTTGCTCGTGTTAAATTGATTGTCTCAAGTGTGTTTAATAGTCTATTTGGAGAATCATAAAACACAATATCAGTTGATTTGTATTTTTTAAGAAGTGTCTCAATTTGATTTTTTGTTTTCGGTAAAAACCCGACAAATACATAATCTTCACCGCTTCTTGGAACTTGTGACAAAAATGTTGCAACCGCATTTGCTCCGGCAAGAGAAGTGACAGTGAAATTATTTTTTCTAAGTTCGTTTACAATTACTGCACCTGGATCGCAAAATAATGGGGTACCGGCATCTGATACAAGTGCAATTTTTTTACCTTCATTTAATATATTTAAAAAATATTCCACGCGTTCTTTTTCATTAAATTTATGATAAGAAATACATTTTGTTTTAATATCAAAATGATTAAGAAGTTTTTGGGTTACCCTAATATCTTCACAGGCAATAATATCGACAAATTTTAATATTTCTATTGCTCTTAAAGTTATGTCACCTAAATTTCCAATTGGTGTTGGTATAATATAAAAATCGTATTCTTTCATATTATAAATTTACCTCCAAAAATCTCTTATAATTTATGATTGCAAATATATCTTTGCAATATCAATGTCATTTTGAGTCGTGATTTTTATGTTTTTGTAACTTCCATTGAGAATGTATACATTATAGCCTAGATACTCAAGCATTCCTGCATCATCTGTAAAATTTTCTCCTATTAATTTTTCGTGAGCTTTTTTTATTAATTCATATTCAAAAGCTTGAGGAGTTTGTGTATTATATAATTTAGAACGGTCAATTGTTCTTATAATTTTGCCATCAACAACTTCTTTTATTGTATCAATTGTTTTTGTAGCAACAGTTAAGGCTTTTTTTGTTTTAACCAAATCTATCGCACTATTAATTAAATCTGTTGTTATCATTGGTCTGGCACCATCATGTATAAGCACATAATCACAATTTGCGCATTTAAGTCCGTTGAATACTGAAGCCTGACGGGTATTGCCGCCTTCTATTATCTTCACTTTTTCATAATTTTTAAAAATTTCTTTCAAATAATCAATAATTGTAATATTTGCACAAATAATTATTTCATCTATATCAGATGCATCAAATGCTTCAACAGTATATTTTATAACTTCTTTATCATTAATTTTTTCAAGTAATTTATTTGTATTGCCGAAACGGGAAGATGTTCCGCCCGCCGGAATTATTGCGTTTATTCTTTGTTTCATTTTTCCTCAAAGTGATTATAAAGCTTATCATCTATATCTGAATAGAAAATCCCGTCTATTTCTATTCCAGAATTTCCATTTTTTACTTCTCCAATTATAGTATAATCAGAAATTTTTTTCAAAAAGTTTTCTGGCACACAGGCTACTAATTGATAATCTTCACCGCCATATAAAACGGTATTTATACTAACTGCCGGATCATGCGGAATTTTTGATGTATCTGTTGAAAGAGTTACATTGCTTGCTTTTGCTATTTGTATTAAAGCATCAGCAAGCCCGTCTGAAGTATCCATCATTGCATAATTACAATTTATATTTTCAGCAATTTGTTTTGAAAATTCTCGTTGAGCAACAGGCATTAGATGAGCTTGGATAAATTTTTTGTTTCCCTCGCCCCGAGAGGGTGTCTGGAAGACGGGTGAGGGATGTTTTAATAACACTTCCAAACCTTTTGCGCTATTACCATGTTCACCGGAAACAATTATTTTATATCCTGCTTTTGCATTTGCACGTGATGATATTTTTCTACCTTTATCAGTACCTAATGCTGTTACAGAGATAAATATTTTTTCACTGCCCGTTAAATCGCCGCCGACAATTTTTACATCCTGTGCTGCTTCTTTTGCTCCCTCATAAAAATTTTTTATAAATTCATCATCAATATGTTTTGGCAAAGAAAGTGAAATTGTCAAATATAAAGGCTTTGCGCCTGATGCACAAATGTCACTAATATTTACCATTACAGATTTAAAACCAAGTTGAAATGGTGTTATATAATCCATTTTGAAATGAATATCTTCGACTAAACTATCTTGAGTTATTACTATTCCCAAATCTTTTAAATATGCACAATCATCTCCGATATATTCAGAATTCAGGGTTGTTTTTATAATTTGTATAAGTTCTTTTTCTTTCATTATCCGTCAATATCAACTAAAGTTACAAATTCTTGAACAAGTGCAGCATTCCATTTTTTACCGGAATCCTGTTTGATTATTTCAATAGCTTGTTTTGGTGTAAGTTCTGCTCTGTAAGTTCTTGGAGCAATGAGCGCAAAATATGCATCAACTATAAGAATAATTTGAGAAGTCATAGGAATTTCTTCTCTTGCTATTTTTGCAGGATAACCTGAACCATCCCAGTTTTCATGGTGGTGCTCAATTATAGGAATTACATCTTGAACATCACTTATTGGTTTTAAAATTTCTCGAGCTGCAATTATTGGATGTTCTTTTATTTTATTGCGTTCTTCTTCAGTTAATGGAGTCGTTTTTTGAAGAAGGTTTGATGGAAGCATAAGATTTCCGATATCATATAAAAGAACAGCTATTCTTAAATTGTCGATATCTTTTTTTGATAAATCAAAACGTTTTGCAAGACTTACCGCTAAGAGGACTTTTGATTTTACAGTTCCTGAATGATGCAGAGGGTTGTATGTTTGAGTAAGCATATCTGCGGCTGTATAAAGTGCATCTTTTGGAGCTTCGTTCTGCGGATTTGTAAGTCTATTTTTAATATCATCTGCTGTTGATTTTTCAACTGGAATATTGTGTTTTGATAAAATATCAATAAATGTATTAATAGCAATATCCTGCCAGCTTGTTTCTGAAATTGGTTTTGCAAGAGTTACTTGATTTCGGCCGTTTCTTTTTGACTGATACATTGCCTGGTCTGTAAGTTCAAGAATTTCTTCAATATTATCTGAATGTTCTAAAAATGTTGCAACCCCAATGCTTGCTGTTACATGATTTATAGTATCAAGTTTTTCTTCTTCTAATGCTTTTCTAATTCTTTCTGCGGCAATCATTGCTCCATTAGAATCTACGCCCGGCAAGATTACATTAAATTCTTCACCGCCCATACGAGCAGCAGTATCAATTGATCTGGCATTTTTCTTTAAGACTTCCGCAACAGTTTTTATTGCTAAATCTCCGTATGCATGACCGTATTTATCGTTAATTTGTTTAAGATGATCTAAATCAAGTCCGACAATGCTAAATGGCTGCTTTTGACGTAATGCACGTGTAACTTCTTTTTTTAAATATTCTTCAAAATATCTTCTGTTATAAAGTCCGGTGAGTCCGTCAGTAACGGCTTGAGCTTTAACATCTTCAAAAAGTCCGGCGATTGTTATTGCCATTTCAATTTGTTGAGCAAACATTGCAAGAAAGTCTGTTTCGCCAGTGGTTAATTCTTTTCTTGATGAAAATACGTTGAACCATCCAAAATGGCTGCTTCGTGCAAATAAAGGAATATTTATTATTGATTTACTGGGACTTCCATCTACAATTTCTTTTATTATATCGTCTGAAACATCCGGAGCTACGGATTTTAAAGTTCCGCCAATGTCCAATGTTTGCTCAATTTGTTTTGTTTGAGCAGATTTTGCATAAATACTATCAGGATTATATACAAGTTTTCTTGTTTGAATAGGACTCTTTATAAGCTTGTCTACTCTTTTTATTGAACTGTCATTTGATTGTGCCAGAACTTTTAAATAAATTTCATTTTCTTCTTCACATTTTTTTATAATATTGCAGTGAAGATAACCGAGTTCCCCTTGAATACTGTTTACAATGGTTTCAAGTACACTCTGTAAAGGACGGGAGGCATTCATCATATCCCAGATATGCTGCAATGTCAGCATTCTTTTGTTTGCAATATTAAGTTCTCGTGTACGTTCTTCAATTTCTTTTTCCAACTGAAGATTACGTTCATATATTTCAAGATAGTCTTGTTTGCCGTTGTAGATTGTATTTTCAACTTCTGAAACTTTTCTGTAGATATCTTTTAAATTTTTAAAAAAACTCATATTTTTATTATACACTATCTTGGTTGTTTTGTAACAGGTTGTTAACAATATTTATTATTTTATCCGGTTTTGGATTGTTTACACATTGTTCAGCATCATAACCGGTCAGTGGACATTTTCTTGTATGACAGGGCTGACATTTAAGTTCGCCGTTTATCGCAAAATATTTTTTATCGTCCCCAAAAGGGCCGTATCTTGTTGGTGGAGTGCAGCAGAAAATCGAAATTACGGCAGGAATCTCTGTTGCACGTGCAAGATGTGCACTTCCTGAATCCGGTGCAATAACAATATCAGAACGCGAAAATAGTTCTATTAAATCTTTTATGTTAGTTTTGCCGGCAAGATTGATAAAATTATCTCCTCCAATGTATGAAATAAGTTCTTTATCTGCTTCTGTACCTGAAAAAACAAGAGAACATTTATCTTTAATTGCTTCTACAAGAATTTTCCAATTGTCTTTATTCCAGTGTTTAAGTCTCCAGGTAGTTGCCGGACAAATACATACTAAAGGTTTTGAAGTATCTAAATTCTCTAATAATTTATCTATTTTAACTTTTGTGTCATTGGATGTTGGTGGAAGAGTAAATTTAACTTTGTCAGTTCCTTTTAATCCAAGATAATTTGCATATTGCATATGCTCAAATACGGCATGTGGTTGAAACGGCTGATGCGGCGGCGGTGTAAATCTTTCATTACCGCCGAATTGAGAAAATTCACGTCCGTAAGTATAACAAATTCTGCGTTTTGCCCCGCAAAGTTTCATCCATATCATACTTTTAAACATCATATGAGTATCAATTGCGATATCAAAATGTTCATCGCGCAGGCTTTTTAGTATTTTTAAAAATTCAAAAAAGTTTTTAAAAGAAAAACCTTCCTGTTTCCATCTTTTTAAAGGAATAAGTACAGCTCTATGCACACAAGGATTGTCTTTTACAATGTCAATTCCCTTTTCTGAAACAAGCCATGTAACTTCATATCCGTTTTCTTTTAAAACATTACATAGCGGAATATTAAAAATTATATCTCCGAGAGAGGAGAGTCTGACAAGCATGATTTTCTTCATAATTCATTCTCTCCCAAAAACGCCGCGCCGACAACCCCTGAAAAATCTCCAAGTTCTGCTTTTTTAAATTTTATTTTTTCAGCAGGCACAGGTAGTGATTTTGCACGAGCTTTTTTTATAGTTTGCTGATAAAAGAAGTCGACAGCATTTATTAAACCGCCGCCGAGAATAACTAATTCAGGATTTATTAAATTAATCACGCTTGCAATTCCGCCGGATAAATATTCAGAAGCTTCAGTCAGACACTGAATAACTAAATCGTCTTCTTTTTCAACTGATTTTTGAATCATTTTTGAAGTAATAGATTTTCCTTCTTCAAGAAAATCAGATATACAAGATTTTCGACCTTTTTTCAAAGCTCCTTCTATTCTTGTTTCAATAGCAGAACGAGATGCATAAGCTTCCAGACAGCCATGCGCACCGCATGCACAGGGTCTTCCGTTTAAATCGACAATTATATGTCCCAATTCACCAGCTGTGCCTGTTGCACCTTTCATAATGCGATTATTTTTAATTATTGAAGAACCTATACCTGTACCGACAAAAATACACACAAAATCAGTATAATTTTTCCCTGCTCCAAATTTTTTCTCGCCTAATGCAGCAGCTTCAACATCATTTCCTAAAAACACAGGAAGGTTAAATTTTTCAGATAAAATTTCTTTTACGTTAAAATTATAACATTCAAGGTTTGGCGCTCCGATAATTATTCCGTTTTCTCTATCTATTTGACCGGCAGAGCCGATTCCAATTGAATCTATATTAGAAATATCAATATCGTAAAGTAATTCTTCTATACTTTCTATAAGTTTTTTTATAATTTTTTTCGAACCTTTATCTTTTTTCGTTTTTTTCTTTACAAATTTTATAACACTTCCGTTTGCTCTCTCAACAAGTGCCGTTAAAATTTTTGTTCCGCCTAAATCAATTCCTATAGAATACTTTTTCATACTTCTAATATTATATATAAAATTATTAAATTTGCAAAATGTTTAATTATTTGTTAGCATAATGTTGAGGGGGTATTATGAGAGTATTTAACAAATTATTTATTTCTTTTATATGTATGATATTTAGTATGCAGGCGGCGTTTAGTGCTGATGTATGGGTAAATGATCTAAAAAGATTATTTTCTGATAATTCGGCTATAATTTATGAAATAAATCTTAGAACATTCGGAGCTTTAGATACTAATAAAAACGGTATTATTGATTTTGATGATGCTGAAGAAAGCGGAAATTTTTTAAATGCAATTGTAAAATTAGATGAACTTTATCAAAAAGGTATTAATACAATTCATGTTCTTCCTATTACTCCTGTTGGAAAAACTAAAGCTTTGGGAACTGCCGGTTCTTTATATGCGGCCTCCTCTTTTAATAGTATAAACCCTCAGCTTGGCAGTAAAAATACGGCTATGTCTTTAAAAGCACAGGCAGAAAAATTTATTAACGAGGCTCATAAAAGAAATATTCGTGTAATTATAGATTTACCATCCTGCGGTTCTTATGATTTGTATATGCAGCGTCCGGAATTGTTTGTTAAAGATAAATCAGGTCAGCCTGTAGTACCTGCTGATTGGACAGATGTCAGGTTGTTGAATGCCGGTAGTGAAAATTCAATAAATAACGATGTTTATAAACTTTATAAAGAGTTTGTCGATATGGTTATGTCAATTGGCGCAGATGGAATTAGAGCCGATGTTGCCACTAATAAACCAGCTAAATTCTGGAAAGAGTTAATAGACTATTCACATTTAAAAGATCCTCAATTTTTGTGGCTTGCTGAAGCTTCTGAAAGTTGGACTCAGCCTGTAAGTGAGTATGCTGTTTTTACTCCTTATAACAAACTTTTAGAAGCTGGTTTTGATGGATATTACGGCAGTTATTTTAACTTGAAAAATTTCAAAACAGGTAAAGAACTTATAGATTTAATTACAAAAACAAGATTGAATTTACCTGACAATAAAGCTGTTATCGGAAGTTTTACAACTCATGATGAAATGAGCCCTGTTTTAATTAACGGAACAAGATTTTCTGAAATGATAATATGGCTAAATGCGACATTACCGGTAAATTCATATTTTGTTGACGGATTTGATACCGGCGATAATTATATTTATTTATGGGCTAATAAAGAAGCTTTTAAAACATTTACAGATGATGATTATTATTTTGTTCACCGTGGTAAAATTGATATTTTTAATTTTTCAAGACAACCCGGAGCAGTTAATGACAATTTATTAAAATCATTTATAAGTGCTAATATATTTAAAAAACAGTTTATTCCAATGATTAATAACGGTAAATTTATACCTTTAAAAGCTTCTGCACCTTCTGTATTTGCATATACTTTCTGTTATAACGGAAAAAGTCTTATAGTTATCGGTAATCTCGATTTTAGAAAACAAGTTGAAACTTTTGTTTCAGTTCCAAAATTAACACCGAATAATATAATTTTACCGATAAAAATTGAAAACATTCCAGTTACAAAAAACAAAGGTATTGAAACATCTTTAAATCCTGGAGAAACACAGGTGCTTTTACTGGATGATTTAGAAGTTAAATAAATTATTTTATCAATTCTATAATTTTATTAACATTTGTTTTTAGGGTTTCGTAATCAGAATTATTATCGATTACGAAATCCCAATTTTTTATATTGTCCAATCCGACTTCGGTAATATCATTTTCTCCAATTAAAGTTCCGCGTGCTGAACGTGTTTTTCTTGATGCTTCAATTCTTATTGTTATTGCGCCTGCTGATTTAAAAACTTCGTATTCGTGTGGAATTCTAACATCTGTTACGATTATATTCCCATCTTGTGCGATAATTTTTTCAAGCCAGTAATCAGGACTTTGTGAACGTCCCCAATTTCCCAAATTGATTAAATCCTGACGGTATTGAGATTTATTTTTTTCTATCTCATCATAAGTTATGCCTTTTTGTTCAGCATATGTAAGTTTTATAATGTCGCCCATTGCACATCTTTTATATTCGGGCATTGCATCAAGCATTATTTTTGCCGCAGTATCTTTACCGGAATATTGTTTTCCTGAAAAAATTATAATTTTATTTGCCATTGTTTTAATATACTCGTTTTTGTTTTTGATATAATCATTTAAAAAGGGGAAATTTATGATTGATGAAATTTTAGCTTATACTGATAAGATAGGAAAAGTATTTTCTGCTTTTAAAGTAAGTATGATTTTGGGCATAATTATTAATATAATAATCATTTTCGTACTTTTTAAACTTACTGAAATGTTTATTAGAAACTTGAAAAATAGATTTAAGACTAGTGAAAATAATGCACCTATTAATTATATTTTCCCAATTTTGGAAAAAGTTATTAAATTTTTGATTGCTTTTATAATTATTGCATCTTTCTTGCAAAGTCAGGGATATTCTTTAACCTCATTAATTGCAGGTTTTGGAATTACCGGTTTGGCTGTAGGGTTTGCAGCTCAGCAAACTATTGCCTCAATGTTTGGGACAATTGCAGTTTTAACAGATAAAGTATACAAAATCGGTGATTATATAAAGGTTAACAATGTTGAAGGCACCGTAGAAACTATCAGTATTCGCTCAACCAAGATAAGAACTCTTGAAAACTTTGTTGTAACTGTACCGAATGATATTGTTGCAGACAGCATCGTTTCAAATGTTTCTATGGCTCACAAAAGAAGATTAGACGTTAGTTTTGGCGTTACATATGATACATCTGATGAAAAATTGCAGCAAGCAATGAATATTATAAAAGAAATAATTTCAAAACGCGTGGATGTAAATGAAGGTTACACTGTTTTTGTAGATGCTTTAGATGCAAGTTCAATAAACATAAGACTTCTTGGATATCTTAAAACAAAATCTTATGACACTTTTGTTCGCATAAAAAGTGAAATTTGTCTGGCTGTTATTCAAAGATTCAGACAAGAAAATATTGATTTTGCATTTCCTTCACAAACTATTTATATGGCTAAAGAATGAATATAAAAATTATTGCACTTGGTAAAATTAAAGAAAAATATCTAAAAGAAGGTGTTGATGAGTTTCTGAAACGTTTAACACCATATGCTTCTGTTGAAATCATCGAAATACCAGCAATTGAGATAAAAGATGAACATTTAACAGATAAAGTTTTAAAAGAGGAAGGTGAAAAAATTTTATCACATATAAAACCTCAATCGTATGTAATTACAATGGAAATTCAAGGGAAAATGCTTTCATCAGAAGATTTTGCACAAAAAATTGCAGAACTTACAAATGACGGAGTTTCGGAAATAATTTTTGTAATAGGCTCATCATGCGGCATTTCTCCTATCGTTTCAAATCGTGCAAATTTCAAATTAAGCATGTCAAAGATGACTTTTTTGCACCAATTTGCAAGATTAATTCTGGTTGAACAGATTTATCGGGCATTTAAAATTATAAAAGGTGAAACATATCACAAATAGAGGATACAATGAAAGCATTAATTCAAAGAGTAAAACAAGCTTCTGTCACAATTGATAATGAACTTTATTCAAAAATCGGTCATGGAATTTTAGTTTTTCTGGGAGTAGAAAAATCTGATACAAAAGAAAATGCAGACAAACTTGCCCAAAAAGTTGTTAATTTAAGAATTTTTGAAGATGAAAATGATAAAATGAATTTATCCGTAAAAGATACAAATGGCGAGGTTTTAATTGTTTCTCAATTTACACTTTGTGCAGATTGCAAAAAAGGCACAAGACCTTCTTTTGATAAAGTAGCATATCCTGACATGGCTTTAGAACTCTATGAATATTTTATACAGTCTATAGAGTCTTACGGCATGAATGTTAAGACCGGTAAATTTCGTGCAATGATGGACGTAGAGCTGATTAATGACGGGCCGGTTACTTTATGGGTAGAGAAATAAAGGCATGCTCTTGCAAAATTTTATTAAGCATGCTATAATATATATATCAATATTGAGAATTTATTTTCATTGAGGAGAAATTTTTAAACCCGTACGTTATTTTTTAAAATTAAGAGGCTTATATTATGTATGTAAACAAGTGTATCAAGTGTGGTCGCGAATTTGAAACAAAAAACCCCAAAAGAGTTATCTGTCCTGATTGTTTGTATCCGGATAAAAATATGATGGTTTCTTCTTCATCAACAGAAACTGCCGAAACTCAGCCGCAGCCTTTAAACGGCTATAGCGCAGGCGGAACAGAAGAACCTCCAAGATACTATAGCGCAGGCGGAGATAATAACGATCAGCCTCGTTACAACAGACCGCAAAGATCTTACAATAACCAAAGAAATTACAATCAAGGCGGATATAATAATAACCGTCAAGGTGGTTATCAAAACCGTCCAAACTATAACAGAAATAATGGCGGATACAACAATCGCCAAAATAACCAAGGCGGATACAATAGACAAGGCGGTTACAACAATCGTCCTCAACAAGGTGGATTTAATAGAAATAACAACAATAACAGACGTCCGCAAAATAATCGCTTTAATAACAACAGACGTCCAATGGTTAAAAAGCCAAAACAACTATTAGTAAGCAAGGAACAATTAGAACAAATTGAATTGCTATATAAATTAATGCTTCCATTGCCTAATCCGGATTGTCATGAAGTAATTGGCGAAAAAATCGGTTTAGAACCAAGAAAAGTATTTTTTGGCATTAATCTTGTAAGACAAAAAATGATGCTTCCAAAATTGCCATTCCCGAAACGTAAACTTGCAATTTCTCCGGATCAGTTGTTTGCTATTAAAAATTTATATGAACCATTGCTTCCAATACCACCGATTGGTTGTCACAAAATAATTGCGGCTCAGTTGAAAATGGATGAATGGAGAGTTCACGTTGGTATCGGCTTAATTCGATCTCAAATGGGATTAGGACGTTGGAACGAAGATAGACCGGATAAACCTGCTGATTTTAAAAAGAAAGAAGATGTAAAAACAGTAGAAGCAACTGAAGAAACCAAACCTAAAAGGGGCAGAAAGAAAAAAACTGAAGAAACTGCGGAATAGCTATGACTAAGTATATTTCTGTCGGAAAAATTTTAAATTTTCATGGGATAAAAGGTGAAGCAAAAGTCGGTTTTACAAAAAATCAAGAGGAATTTTTTTGTTCACTTGATAAGGTTTTTGTAAAAGTTAATAATGATTATACTCCTTTTTATATTGAAAATACCCGTTTAAATAAAACTTTTGCGCTGGTAAAATTTGAAGGAATAGACTCAATTAATGATTTAATGCCTTATAAAGGTGCTTTTTTATATGTTGATGAAGAAACCATCAGAGAAAATTTAGAAGAAGATGAATTTTTGATTGATGAACTTGTCGGGCTTAATATTATTGATGAAAATGATAAAAAGTTAGGTTTTATTGTTGGTGTATCAAATAACGGAGCAAATGATTTACTTTCAGTCAAAACAAATTCTAAAAAAATAGTGCTTATTCCTTTTGTAAAAGCTATAGTTACTGATGTCAATATAAAAAATAAAAAAGTCAAAATTAATAATATTGAGGGGCTTTTAGAATGAAATTTGATGTTATGACATTGTTTCCTGAAATGATTCAAGAAGCCTGTAATTACAGTATTTTAAAAAGAGCGCTTGATAATGAAGTTTTTAATATTAATACTATAAATCCACGCGATTATACCTTAAATAAACATAAAAAAGTTGATGATACGCCATATGGCGGTGGTGCTGGAATGGTTTTGATGCCGCAGCCTTATGTTGATGCATATGAAAGTATTGAAAAGACGGGTAAATCAATAACAATAATGCTTTCTCCTCAAGGAGAACAGTTGAACGATGCTTTAGTCAATAAACTGGCAGAATTTGATCAAGTTATTTTAATGTGCGGACATTATGAGGGTTTTGATGAACGAATAAGAGAAATTATTAAACCTCGTGAAGTTTCACTTGGTGATTTTGTATTAACCGGAGGTGAACTTCCTGCATTATGCTTAATTGATGCTGTCAGCCGAAAAATAGAAGGTACGCTTGGTAAAATAGAATCAGCAGATGAAGATAGTTTTTCTAATGGATTAATTGAATATCCGCATTACACAAAACCTCGTGAATACAGAGGTTTAGAGGTGCCAGAAGTTTTATTGAACGGAAATCACAAAGAAATAAATGAATTTCGTTTGCAAAAAAGTATAGAAAGAACTAAGACTAAGCGTCCTGATTTGTATGAAAAATGGATTAAAAATAACTAATCGTCTAAAAGTCCTAATTCTCTTAAAAATTTTGTATTATCAGAAAGTTTTAAAAGTTTTTCATCTTCAAACGGATCAATGACCCCGTTAGAAAATAATTCATCTACGATTTTGTTATGAGAATCGTTTTCAGGATTAGAAAGAACCAGTTTTGAAAAGTTTTTTATGTCACAATTGCGTTCATACATATCAATTGTGTTTTTTGTTAATTTGTTCAAAAAAACATTTTTAATCGGATTTGTTGTTACTCCGGAATATTTTTGTCTGTCTAAACTCAATTTTTGTGCCAATTTTTTAAACACTTTTTTTACCCTCTTTGATAATATTGGTGTAATTTCCATAATCTATATATAGGTTTACCCTCTTTGATAATATTGGTGTAATTTCCATAATCTATATATAGGTTTACCCTCTTTGATAATATTGGTGTAATTTCTTTAATCTAAATATAGGTTTACCCTCTTTTATGACATTAGTGGAATTTCCATAATCTATGCTGGTTTATCCCTTTGATAACATTATACACCTTGTGTCAAATTTATCCATAATTCTTAACATTCATAACAGATTAAATTTTTTCTTGATTATAACTTTTATTTAAATTATAATACGTACAGAGATTCTTCGGCTTTTGTCATTCTGAGCATAGCGAAGAATCGCAGTTTAACCCGCCTCAGAATGACAGAAAAGAGGGAAAATGCTTGATATTAAATTAATAAGAGAAAATCCGGAAAAAGTAAATGAACTTTTAAAAAGAAGAAATCCTGAATTATCTATAGATGAAGTTCTAGAAATTGATGCTGAAAGACGTAAAATTCAAGCTCAAGCCGATGAACTGCGTGCAAAAAGAAAAAATGAATCACAAAAAATTGGTATGATGAAAAAAAATGGTGAAAATACCGATGCAATACAAGAAGATGTTCGTAAACTTGGAGATGATATAAAAGCTCTTGAAGACAAGCAAACAGAACTTGATAACAAACAGCGCGATATTTTATTACATACTCCTAATATTCCGGATGAAACTACTCCAATAGGTCTTTCTGAAGATGATAATGTAGAAGTATATAAATGGGGTGAACCAAGAAAATTTGATTTTGAATTCAAGGCACACTGGGATTTATGCGAAGAAAAAAATCTTGTTGATTTTGAACGCGGAGTTAAAATTTCTCAAAGCAGATTTACTTTATACAGAGGAAAAGGTGCAAGACTTGAACGTGCTATAATCAATTTCTTTCTTGATTATCATACACAGGAACAGGGTTATGAGGAAATTTTACCTCCATTTATGGCAAACGCAAATACTATGACAGGAACAGGTCAGCTTCCTAAATTTAAAGAAGATATGTACAAATGTGTAGACGAGGATTTGTACTTAATTCCGACAGCAGAAGTTCCTGTTACAAATATTTATTCAGGCGAAATTTTATCAGAAGATGAACTGCCAAAATATATGACAGCGTATACACCTTGTTTCCGTAGAGAATCAGGTTCTGCCGGTCGTGATACAAGAGGTTTAATCAGAGTTCACCAGTTTAATAAAGTTGAACTTGTTAAACTCTGCAAACCTGAAACAAGTAAAGAAGAACATGAAAAATTAACAGAAGATGCTGAAAAAATGCTTCAATTGCTTGAACTTCCGTACCGTCGTGAAGCTTTATCTACAGGCGATATCGGTTTCTCTGCAAATAAATGCTGGGATTTGGAAGTTTGGATGCCTTCTTATAATGCTTATAAAGAAATTTCAAGCTGTTCAAACTTTGGTGATTATCAGGCAAGACGTGCAAATATCAGATACCGTAACAAAGAAACCGGTAAAACAGAATTCGTACATACAATTAACGGTTCCGGTCTTGCGGTTGGCAGAACATTTGCCGCAATCGTTGAAAATTATCAGCAAGCGGACGGAACAATTATTATTCCTGAAGTGTTAAGAAAATACACAGGTTTTGATAAAATATAAAATTTATATTGATAATAAAAAAGCTCCCATCTGGGAGCTTTTTTTAAAAACCTAATTTTTCTGCGATTACTTCTTTTTCTTTTAGTTTCGCCTCTTTTTTATCTGCAATTTTTGCCATTCTTTTTATAAAGCTAGTGGGACTTTGAAATATTATATTAAACATATTTTCATTGTATTTTTCACAGAAAAAATCTTCAATTTTGGTATTCTCTTTTGAATGAACATTAGCTGATAAAAGGCCATTATATTCAAATAGAGTTATATCGACTTTACTATTTGATTTCTGTTTTTCAAAAATGTTATGTAATTTTTCAGCATCGCTTATTGTTTTAATTCTTTTTTCTAGCATTTTGCCTACACCTTCGTTAAAGTGTATAGCCATTCCAAATTGTGGTTTGGGACTGTTACAGTTTAAATTTACTTGCATTATATTACTCCTTTTTTCCTATTAAAACATATGAAAAATTTTTTTGCTATTGCTATATATAATGTTAACATTTCTTAAAATAATTAAAAATAACGATTATCAGTTTTTAATGTATTGTATACTTTAAAGAATTAATTTCTGTAATGCACAAGCTTTTTTAAATAAAATTCAGTTTACAAAATATTTTATGTTAAAATTTAAATATGGAAAGTCAAACAAATTCAATCGCCTCAACACATTTAGGTAAAAAATCGGCTGGCAGTGAAAATTATGATTCTTCGCTTCTTGTTGCTATTCCCAGAATTGAAAATAGAAAACAGTATAATATTGATAATAACGACCTGCCATTTGAAGGTTATGATATTTGGCACGCTTATGAATTTTCTTCCATGAGTGAAAATGGTGTTCCTGTCACAAGGCTTTTGAAAATTAAATATAATTGCAACAGTGAATTTTTGATAGAATCAAAATCTTTAAAATTATATTTAAACTCTTTTAATATGTCACGCTTTGGAAAAACTACAACTGAATGCCTAAAAATTTGTCAAAAATTGATAGAAAAAGATTTAAGTGAAAAGCTTCAAACAGAAGTTTATGCAAAATTTCTAAATAACAAGACTACAAAAACTCAAATTTTCAAAGATTTTTATAACATAATGAACTATGTTGATGAAAAAATATTGAAAATAGAAAACTTTAAAGAAGCTCCTGAAGTATTAGAAGTTTTGCAAACCAATCATATGGAAAGGCATTATTTAACTTTTGACAGTTTACGTTCAAACTGCCGCGTTACTCATCAACCTGATTTTGGAGATGTTTTTATTTATTACAAGTCGAAAAAACACATTATAGAAGAAAGTTTAGTCAAATATTTAGTTTCATTCCGCTCAGAATTTCATTTTCATGAAGAGTGTTGTGAAATGATTTATAAAAGACTTCATAATCTTTTAGATGCGAATGATGAATTATTTGTTTGCTGTCTTTATACACGCCGCGGAGGGATTGATATCTGTCCTGTGCGTTCAAATTGTCAGGTAAAAGATGCTGAATTACTAATTGATTTGAATAAACTTGCAAGAAATGGGGTTAAACAGTAATGAATAACCGAAAATTTGGTGATGCCGGAGAGGATTTGGCTTGCAGATACCTACAGAAACAGGGTTATGAAATCTTAGAACGCAACAAACATTACTCCAGATTTTGTGAACTTGATATTATTGCAAAACATAAAAATACAATAATTTTTGTTGAGGTTAAAACACGAAAAACAGATGCTTTTGGCGTGCCGGCTGAGGCTATAACAAAAACAAAACTTGAAAATATAAGAAAAGGTGTTCAATTTTATTTATGTGAAAACAAAGTGAAAAATTTTAGGATTGATGCAATTTGCATAACTTTGAAACCTGAAATAAAAATTGAACATTTGAAAAATATATAATTATAAATTCTTTAAAATATATTCTTTTGTTTTTTTGCGGATTTCATTATCAACTTCAAAAATTTCATCTATTGTTGGGTTTTGAATTACTTGGTGTTCATCACACATTTTTTTTGTAATTTCGTATATGTTATAAAGTTTAATTTTGCCATCTAAAAATGCAAAAACAGCTTCTTCATTTGCAGCATTTAGACATGCAGTTGCAGTTCCGCCAAGTTTCCCCATTTTATATGCCAGTTTTACTGTAGGAAATTTTTCATAATCAGGTTTTTCAAAATCTAAATGTGCAATTTCTGAAAAACTGAAACTTTTTGATTTTATACCTTCAAAGCGTTCAGGATAACTTATGGCATATTGAATTGGAATATGCATACTTGGCAAGCCGATTTGAGCAATTACACTGCCGTCTTTATACTCAATTGCAGAATGGACTATACTTTGCGGGTGCACAACTACATCAATTTTGTCATAATCAAATCCGAAAAGATGATGTGCTTCTATAATTTCAAGTCCTTTGTTCATTAAAGTTGCACTGTCAACGGTAATTTTCTTACCCATATTCCATCTTGGATGTGCAAGTGCCTGTTCTACAGTTGCATTTTTCATATCTCCAATTGTTTTATGAAGGAATGGGCCGCCTGATGCTGTGATAATAAGTTTTTCTACCTGATTAATCTCTTTTATACACTGGTGAATTGCGCAATGTTCACTGTCTACGGGGATAATTTTTACGCCGTATTTTTTCGCTTCAGCCATAACAATATCACCTGCCATAACAAGTGTTTCTTTATTTGCAAGCGCAATATTAATACCGTTTCTAATTGCGGTTAGTGTAGGTTTTAAACCTATTTTACCTGAGCAGGCAACTAGAATTATATCATTTTCTTTATCAGAACATATTTTTTCAAGTCCTTCTGAACCATGTAAAATGCTGTAGCCCTCGCCCCTTGTGGGAGAGGGTGCCTGAAAGGCGGGTGAGGGGTTATTATGACATATGTATCGCGGTTTAAATTTTTCAGCCTGTTTTTTTAATAATTCGATGTTATGACCGCCGGCAAGTGCTATAATTTCGAATTTATCCTGTAATTTTTCTATAACTTCGAGTGCTTGTGTTCCGATTGAACCTGTAGAACCTATTATACTTATTTTTTTCATAATTTACCTTACATTTCTATGCTGTGAAGCTGACAAAAAGATTTTAATACGCTTTGAGCTTTTTTCAAATTAGAATAAACGTATTTATTTTTTGTTTGCTCAATTATCTCTTTTGATTTTGTATATAACTTATCTGCCGCTTGAAGATATTCAATTTGCTGCGGTGATTTTATTAAGCCGATTTCTTGAAAATATTTTCCATATAGAAGATACAAACGAGAGAGCATATCTTTCAGATTATATTTTCTTGCTATTAATATTGCATTTTCAATATGAATTTTTGCTGTTTCAAAATCGGAATTTGTTATCGCGCATTTAGCAATAACTGTTTTAAACAGAATTGTAAAGAAGTAACTATCGATTTTTGGATTTTGAGCTACTTCAAGTGCCTGTTCTGCAATTTCCAGTGCCGCTTTTGGACCTTCGGTATTTAAAGTTGTTTCAGATATAAAATACCATGTTAAAAGAGCACCGGCAGACATTTTTTCTTTTGCAAAATATGCAATCTGGTCATTATAAATTTCCATTGCTTGTTTAGTGTTATTGTTATCATTAAATATTTTTCCAAGCAAAGTTTTTAAAATATTTTTAGTAAAATTATCACCGTTATTATTTGCAAAAGTTACTATTTGGAATAAGTCTTCCTGCATTCTGTGATAACGTTTTCTGAAGAAATTGTTTAAAATGTTGATAAAATTCCAGCGCAGAATAGTTTCATTATCCATTACATTTTCACGATACAATTTCAAAACTTCTTCAAGCATTTGTTCTGAAGATTGGAAATTACCTTTCATTGTGTTTGCAAAAGCAAGAGTTAGTTTACATTTACAAATAAATAATTCATCTTGGATATTGTTTCTTTCAATAATATCAAAAAGTATTGTCAAAATTTCAAATGACCTGTCATTACCTTGCATTACGAGAGCGTTTGCAAGGATTAAATATGTTTTAAGCCAGGTTTCGTATATAAATGGTAAATTATTTGTATAATTTTTTTTGCTGAAATATTGGTCAAGTGTTGGCATAATTTCGTTATCAATCATATTTATTATTTGACCGTAATTGCCAATATTTAATAATGCGTTTAATTTCGTGGTTTTTAAAAGAGCTATATCTAAAATATTTTCAGGTTTAACTTTTTCTAAAACCGAATCTACACATTCAACTTCTCCAAAATAATTTCCTGTTTGTCGGCAGCAAGAAGATAAATATGATAAAAGTTCTATTTCTTTAGGACTGTCACCGATTGCTTGAGCATTGGAAATAGCATCGGGTAAATATTCCATAGCTTCTTTCGGATTAGAATTTGCAAGAAGTTTACCAAGTCTTTCTGAGATATTGTATCTGATTTTTAAAGTATCACTTTCGTCAAATTCATTTATTAATGCTAGAGATTGTTTTTGTGAAATAGCGTAAAGGTTTAAATCTCCTATATAAGATGCAAGGTGGGTATTTTTTGTCCAGATTTCAAGTGAAAGTTCGGATTGTTTTAAATTCTGGGCGATTATTCCGAGTATTGCATATGAATTAAGAGTAAAGCCTGAAAGATATTGATAAACTTGTTTATTAATTTTTTCATAATTTATATCATTTTTTGCGGTTTTGAGAATTGTTTCCCATAGAAGAAGGGAACTAAATTCACAATAAATTTCATTAACCGGATTTATATAATCCATGTTTTTGAGATAAATCAAAATGTTTTTGAAAGTTTTATCATCAACTTGAAAAATCTCTTGGACAAGATTTATATTGATTTTATCTCCAATAATTGCACAACCAAGCAAAATTTCATATGCAGCAGGATTTAAATATGATAAAAGTGCAAGACGGTGTTCTAACAGTCCTTTGAAAGTTGTACTGATTTCGTATTCCTGTCCGCTTAATTGACAATCATATTTTAAAGAAAGTGCATGGTTAATATATGATGGATTGCCGCCGCTTATTTTATGAATTTCATGAATTTCTGCCGGCGATATTTTTGGAAAATCTTTTATTTTTTTTGTTTTATATTGAAGTAATGTTCCTGTTTGTTTTAGTTCAAGAGGAGCAAGACTGGTATCAAGATAAACATTTTCATCTTTTGATGTTGGAAAATAAAAATATCCTTTGGCAGGTTTGGGTTCATTATATATTAAAAGAAATTTTAAATTATTCCAGACTTTTTTTATATATCGATTGATAAATTCAAAAGAAAAACCATCTATAAAATCAAAATTATCTATTACAAATACAAATTTATTACTTGAAGTAATTTTGTCGAAAATTTTGTTTAAAAAATTAAATGTATTATTTTTGTTATTGACAATATCTTCGAAAGTTCCGTCTTTTAGGGGATACAAGAAATTTATTAAATCTGAAACTTCATTATTGGTAAGTTCTGGAAATTCATTTCTAAAAAACTGTGATGCATCTTTTTTAAACTGCTCATTTATAAGACAAAAATTAGGCAGATTGAAAACATTTAAAAGTATATCCTGGATAACACCGCCAGATGTAATTTGTGTAATTGGTGTACATTTGCCGTATAAAAATGAATACTCTTTTAAATCTTGCATTATTGATTTTAATACAAGACTTTTACCTGAACCTTTTGCGCCGCTTAATGAAAAAATTTTTTTATCATTTGATTTAATTCCTCTTGATAGGATATTTTTTGCACTCTGTTGTGAAATTAGGTTTGCCGGATATTCAAGATTAATTTTATCTGAAATGTCTGTTTTCTTAAACATATAACTGCATTTACGGCATTTGTGAGATTCGGGAAGGTTTACACTGCCACAATTTGGACATGATTTTAAAATCTCTGTACCGCAATTTTTGCACTTATAATCGAAAAGAGAATTAACCGTATTGCAATTTCTACAGATTAAACCTGTTCTAGTCTTACAATAAGGACATTTAAGCGTATTGTCAGGAATTTGTTTTTTACATGTCGGACAAATCATTATAAAATTGCCTGTTTTACGTTGTTCATCAACTTAAATAATCTTTTGGAAACTTCTGATTGTGAAATATTTAATTCTTGTGCTATTTCCTTTTGTGTTAAACCTTTTTCGTATCTGAGGTGATACAATTCAAGGTAATTTTTGTCAGGATTAATTTGACTAATCTCGTATACGCAGTCAACGATACGTTGAAGTGTCTCTTTTTTTACAACTATATCTTCCGGAGTATCTTGAATATCAGCTTTGTCGTATTTTATTTCAATTTTAGAATAATCGGGAAGACTTGATGTTATTGTATTGTTTATAGAAACTTCTTGTACGGACATATAACCGCTTTTGGTTCTTCTCAAGCGGCCTTCATTTTTTAAAACATTCAAAATAGATGTTGTTGCAATTTTTTTCAAATAAGCTTCTAAGGTAACATCAGAAGTTACTGTTTTTACAATCAATAAAGAGCGTTTGCAGGTTTCATTGAAGAAATCATCATATAAATCTTCATTATTTGCAAATTTCCTGTCATTCTTTATAATTTTTTCTATTAAATTTATTTTGTCTTGTGCTAATTCCACGTCAAAAATTTCCTGTCAATAACATTATATCATAATTAAAAGTATATGATAAGATTTAAATTAAAATTAGGCGTGTTTATCTCTTCTGACGGGGGTTTTACCACACTTAAAGTATTTTTAACAGATTGTAACACAATGTTATCGATTTGAGATGAGCCGCTGCCTGAAAGTATCACTGCATCTTGCACTGAGCCATCTTTACTTATCCGTAATCCAACTTTAACCTGATTTGTATATGCATATTCAGTTGCTAGTAATAAATCAGCAGATAGAGATAATTTTATACTTTTGCCTGCTGTACGCAGATAATTTTGCATTTTTGTACTATAAGATAATGTATCTGGCACATCCCAAACTAATCTGTTTACAGTCATATATGGTTCTGAGGCAGAAGTTTTAGGCGGTGTATTTTTTAATTCTTTTACAGTTGTTTTTGTCTGTTCCTTAGAGATGGGTTTATTAATAACCGGTGCATTTGCTTCCAAAATGTTGTCAGAAGGTTTTTCTGTAATTGTTTCATTGCTTGGAGAAATTGGATTTTGTGTTTCTATCATATCATTTTTCGGTTTAAACAATGCAAATGCAGAAACAGCACCTAGAACTGTTACAAGTGCTGCAGCAGTTACGAGAGTTTTTTTGTTAGAAGAATTTGCTGGTTTTGGATTAAATTCCGGTACTTGTTCTTCTGTAATTTCATCTTCTATAATTTGTTCTTGCGGTGTCTCTTCGTTATATAAGATGTTTAATTTATCTTCTTCTTTGTTTTCTGAATAAGAATTATCGTTAAGCAGTTCGTCTACAGAAGGAATTTCATCATTTTCGACAGTTGGAGGTTCAATTTGAGATGAAATATCTATAATGTTGTCTGCTTGAGATAAAAATTCATCTATTGGTGATTCGCTTGCTTCGATTTCAACATCATCTTGTTGAGAGAGATTTTCAAGAAGATTTTTTCCAAAAGTCTCTTCATTCTCAATAGTGTGAGAACTGTCAGATTCAGAAATTATATCTTCATAATCATCCATAACAGGATTTTCTTGAATTTCTTCATAATTAGGCACTTCATCTGTTTGAATAACGTCTTCAACAGCAATTTCTTGATTGATGTTTTCAAAATCCAATATTTCACCAACAGAAACAATATCAGAATCAGGAATTTCATTATTTGTATCAATTTGTGGAGAAATTTCTTCTGTTAAACTTTCTTCAAACGGCATTAATTCCGCTTCAGTTGAGTCTTCATTACTGTCTTCAAACGGTAACAATTCCGGTTCCGCGATGTCTTCAGCACTGTCTTCAAATGGTAACAATTCCGGTTCTGTGATATCTTCAGTACTGTCTTCAATTGGCATTAATTCCGGTTCCGCGATATTTTCATTACTGTCTTCAAATGGTAACAATTCCGGTTCTGTGATATCTTCAGTACTGTCTTCAAATGGCATCAATTCTGGTTCTGTTATATCTTCAGCACAGTCTTCAATTGGCATTAATTCCGGTTCCTCGATATTTTCAGTACTATCTTCAAATGGCATTAATTCCGGTTCAACGATATCTTCGGTACTGTCTTCAATTGGCATTAATTCCGGTTCCGCGATATTTTCATTACTGTCTTCAATTGGCATTAATTCTGGTTCTGTTATATCTTCAGCACTGTCTTCAAATGGCATTAATTCCGGTTCAACGACATCTTCGGTTTGTTCTTCGAAGTTCATCAATTCTTGCTCAGTAATTTCTTCCAGGTTATTTTGTTCTATTGGAGTTTCTTCTTCAAAAGGTAGAAAATCAGCATTTGCTTCATCGATTGTCTCAAATATTTCACTGTTATCTGTTTCAAGTGCATCAAATTCTTCAAATTCATCAACCGGTATTGTTTCTGTAATTGGGAATTTTTTAACAATATTGTCATCAATCATTGCTTTAGAAGAAAGTATTTCAAAGTTTTCAAACTCAATGAACTTATCTCTCAGTTGTGAACTTTTTACAAGTTGTGATATCAAATATTTTTTATCATTTTCTGAAATTTCGTTATCTGCCATAGATATCATTATTTTTTCAGAATTTTCTATTTCTTCTTGAGAAAGATTTTTTTCTGTTTCATTTTTATGGGTTTTGATATAATTTACAAAATCAGAAGGAGAGTTTAATTTCTCTTTTTCGATAAAGTAATATTCAGAATTAGCATTATTTTTATTAATTAATTTAGGTTCAAAAAATCCTAAAAATTTAACATGTGAAAAGTCATCAGCAAGATGAAATACCAGATAAATATCCGGCACAAGATTATATTCAAAGTGTGATTTTGGAATGAAAATAGCATTTTCATCAAATACAACACGAACATCCATATGAATGTTAGAAAGTATAATATCTGAAATATCGATTTCTTCAAGAACTTTTTTTATTGAATGGATATTATGTAAATTCGAAACATCAATATTTTCAGATAGAAGATATTTTATTGCTAATTCTGCACCTAATGTATTTATGTACGCTCTGTTTTTTACTTCTTTTTGTGTAAAAGAATTAGCTGCTGCACTGGCATCGTATTTTTCTTTATCATCAATGTAAATTTCCATGCTATTTTTCTCCTTCATATATAATAAGATGACACTTGTAAAAAAAATATTCCAAATTTTTTGTAAACTTTTGTAACAAATATTGAAAAACTTTTAAGTTTTAGTCAAAATAATTTTATATTCAGTTTTCATGTAAATAGATGTGTAAAATAGGAGGTTCATCCATGATAGGTTCTGTATCTAACGTAAATTTTAAAGGTATTGATAATTCGCAAGATTTTATTAATAAACCCGGTGCATTTTCTTCAACACCGAATATTCCAAACGATTCTGTTGAATTGTCAACCAAAGAAGAAGATAAAAAATCTAATACCGGAGTAAAAGTATTGATTGGAACATTAATTGCAGGACTTGCTGCGTTTGCCGGTTTAGGTTATGCAGTTAAAAGCGGTAAATTAGCTAAAGTTGAAATTCCGACAGAAGGTATGTTTGCAAAAGCATGGGCTCATGTTAAAAATGCCGGAGTTACAGTCGGTAAATGGGCTGAAAAATGCTGGGACACTGTTGCTGGTTGGTTCGGTAATAGAGGTGCTGAAACAGTAAAAGATACCGCAAAAAATGCTGAATAAATTTTTCCCTTACAAAAAAGCCCCTAAAAAGGGGCTTTTTTTATGCAATAAAATCCGCAAGGATTATGTTACTGACAAGAATTCCATCTGTAGTTAATTTATACCCTTTGTCCGTTTTTGCTATATAGCCAATATATTTTTCAAGAATAGAAGAATATTTTTTATTGAAATCAATTTTATATTTTTTGTTTATTTCTTCTATATTTATTCCTTCCATTTTGCGAAATCCTAAAAATATTTCTTCTTCAAGTTGTTCTTGAATAGTAAGTTTATGAGAATTTTTATGTTTCGTTGGATTAGTTATATATTCGTTTAAATTTGAAGTGTTAAAATATCTTGTTCCGTTTTCGTAACCATGCGCCGCAACTCCAAATCCGTAGTATGTATTATTGTTCCAATAATTAAGATTATGTTTTGAATTAAAGCCGTTTTTAGAAAAATTACTTATTTCATAGTGTTCAAAATCTGTTAGAGTTTCTATCGCTTTTAAATACATATCAGCCTGCAAGTCATCATCTGGAAGATTTTCAGGCGGATTTTTATAAAAGAAACAATTTTTATCTATTTTTAAGCCGTAAAGTGAAATGTGCTGAATATCCATTGACATAGCTCTTTTTAAATCATTTTCAAACATCACAATAGATTGATTTGGAAGTCCGTATATAAAATCAAGGCTAATGTTATCAAATTCTGCTTTTTGTGCAAATTTTACCACATTTTCTACTTGTTTGGCATTATGGCGTCTGCCTATTAATTTTAAAATTTCATCATTAAATGTTTGACAGCCAAAACTTAAACGATTTATACCGCAGGCTTTTAAACCTTCAAGATATTCAAACGTGATTGTTTCAGGATTTAGTTCGGTTGTAATTTCTGTTTTTTTATTAATTTTAAATAATTTTATTATGTTTTCAAATTCTTTAACAGATAAAACAGATGGGGTTCCTCCTCCAAAATAAAGTGTTTCAAGAGTTTCACCATTATATCTTGATATTATTTCTTTTTGTAATGCTTTTAAGTATTGTTCTTTTTCTTCTAATTTTGGATAAGAAACAAATGAACAATATTTACATTTGGATTTGCAAAATGGTATGTGGATATAAACATTTTTCATACGTTTATTGTATTACAAAAGTGTTGCTCTGTCGCTCGTATTATGCTATAATCCTATCAAGGAGAGCTTATGAATATTTTACATATATTGACCGATATACCTATTTTAATAGTATTAACAACATTTTTATTTTCAATAATTTATTGTATGAAAAACTATTTTTTTGTTAATAAAAATTTAAAAATATTCTTAGCATTTATTTCAAATTTCAGAAAATCAGATTTGAATTTCCGTTTTAAAGAAATTGATGAATGGATGTCTGCAAATCCTTATGTTTCTGCTGTTTGGCTTGAATTCAAAAATACACTTGTTTTTTCTGAATCGGTTGCACTTAAAGGGAAAAATAATAATTTAACATATAAAGAGGTTTCTTCTACAGTTCAAAATATTCAAACAACAGTTGATCCTTTGTACTTTTTTAATGATGAAACTCTTGTAACTTCAAAGTTTAATAATAAATTTTTACAAACAGTTCCGACAATTTTAACGGGTTTCGGGCCTTTGTTTACATTTTTAAATATCGCGATAGCATTCGGTAAAATCGATTTCTCATCTCAAGAAAGAACAATTGCATCTGTTGCAAATTTGATGTCATCAATGCAGACTGCGGCTCTTGTATCAGTTATTGCAGTTGGTTCTTCATTAATATTTTTGATGTTTGAAAGAGTTGCATTTCAAATGTTATGTAATAAACCTCTTTCTGTTTGTAAAGACTTAATGGGTAAATTGTTTGATAATATTTCATCTGAAAAGTTTTTATTGGAGCTTTTGAAGGAAACTAAAATTCAAAATTATTCTATACAAAATGTTATTACATCTATGCCGGAGCAATTTACGGTTGCGTTGAATTCAGGTATTGCGACAAATTTAGTTCCATATCTTGAAAATCTTATTTTTGGAATAAATCAGGTTAATAAAAATATGAAAAAAGTTGTGAAAAGCAGTTCGGTTGATGATGTGGATGATTTGTTCTAAGGGAGGAATTTAATGGCATTAGTGCCTTATAAAAAAGCTTATGAAAGCAGTGATAATAATATATTCTGGACTACAATGGCGGATTTGTTGTTGGGTCTGGCAATTATTTTTATGACATTATTTGTTCTTGCAATGACCGGTTTTACACAACAATCAATTGAACAAAAACAGCAGCAGATTGAAGTCAGCAAAGAGCTTGTTGAAAAACTTAAAGAAGCTGATATCGAAGCTGAAGTTGATTCTTTGACCGGTGATGTTAAAATTTCTGATTTAGAATTATTTGAAACCGGCAGTTTTACTCTTTCTGCTAAGGGAAAGGCATATTTGAATAAACTTGCGCCAATATATATTAATACTATTTTTTCTAAAGGAGAATTAATAGGGTCAATTGAAAATATTGTAATTCAAGGTCATACTGACAGCCAGTCTTTTGCCGGCATTAATAATCCTGATGAACAATACATGAAAAACATGACTTTAAGCCTTGAAAGGGCAAATTCAGTAGCAAATTATATTTTTCATACCGGTTTTGACAAAAAATATAGTCCGAAGTTAAAAGATATTCTTGTAGTAGAGGGCAAAAGTTATACAGAACCTGTTTTGGTTAACGGAAAAGAAGATTATCCAAAAAGTCGTCGTGTTGAAATGCGTTTAAAAACTAAAAAGAATGACATAACAGACCTCTTATTCAATGGAGTTCAATACCATGATTAATGAAAATTTTATTTTAGAAACTATAAATATGATAAAATTATACAATCTAGATATAAGAACAGTCACGATGGCTATAAGTTTGAGAGATTGTATAGACAGCGATGTAGATGTAGTTTGCGATAATATTTACAAAAAAATTACCAACTATGCAAAAAATTTGGTTGAGTATGCAAATGAGTTTGAAAATGATTATTCAATTCCTATTGTAAATAAAAGGATTTCAGTTACTCCAATTTCAATAATAGGAGAGGCTTGTAAAAATCCAGATTATGTTAAAATTGCAGAAACACTTGATAGAGCGGCAAAAGATGTTGGTGTTAATTTTATTGGCGGATTTTCAGCGTTAGTTGAAAAAGGGTTTACAAAAGGCGATAAACTTTTAATTGAAAGTATTCCTGAAGCCCTTTCAAAAACAGAAAGACTTTGTTCATCTGTGAATGTTGCAACATCAAAAGCCGGAATAAATATGGATGCTGTTTTAAAAATGGCTGAAACTATTAAAAAAGCCGCAGAATATACAAAAGAAAAAGATGGTCTTGGTGCAGCCAAATTGGTTGTATTTTGCAATTCTCCCGGAGATAATCCGTTTATGGCAGGAGCTTTTTGCGGTATAGGTGAGCCTGAATGCGCATTGAATGTCGGAGTTTCCGGTCCCGGTGTTGTTAGAGCCGTAGTAGAAGATTTAGGTAAAGATGCATCACTGAGCGAAGTTGCAAATAAAATTAAACAAACTGCATATAAAATTACGACAACCGGTGAACTTATTGGCAGGAAACTTGCTGATAAATTAGGAATTCCTTTTGGTGTAATAGATTTATCATTAGCGCCGACACCGGCAATGGGTGATAGTGTTGCTGGTATTTTTCAAGCAATGGGGATTGAACATGCAGGGGCACATGGTACAACTGCTTGTCTTGCAATGCTTAATGATGCCGTTAAAAAAGGCGGAATTATGGCAAGTTCGCATGTCGGAGGATTGTCCGGAGCTTTTATTCCTGTTTCGGAAGATGCCGGCATGATTGAGGCAGCATCAAAAGGTTATTTGACTTTTGATAAATTAGAAGCTATGACATCTGTTTGTTCAGTGGGGCTTGATATGATTGCAATTCCCGGTGACACACCTGTAGAGACTATTGCTGGAATTATAGCTGATGAAATGGCAATTGGTATGATAAATAAAAAGACAACTGCTGTTAGAATTATACCAGTTGTGGGAAAGAATATAGGAGATGAGGTAATATATGGCGGATTACTTGGAAAAGCACCGATTATGCCTGTAAGTAAACTTTCTTCGGCTGGTTTTGTAACACGCGGAGGTAGAATTCCAGCGCCTATTCATAGTTTAAATAATTAAGGAATAATTATGGCTAAGACATTAAATGAACTTGCGAATGAATTAAAAGATTTGATTATAGATTTACAATCTGATGCTCATAACAGAGGGTCTTTGCGCCCTGAGCGTTATAATAACTTAAAAATTTTAATGGATGTTGCTGCTAATCCTACTCCTAATTTCGATATTTTTATTGGTATGTCATCCGCAGAATTTGCTTTAAGAACTGGTGATAAACTTAAGGGAAGTTTAGGTCCGGATGAAAAATATGTATTAAGATGGCTTGCAAAACCTGGTGTATTAGAAGATTTGCGTCAATGCTGGATGGCGAAAGAAAAACAACGCGGTAAAGCTTATACCAATGATGAAAACCACTAACTTCTTTTAATCATTGATTTTGAGCGCAATTGCCTATGGAAAGTTATTGCAAATCTGTGTGCTTCGTCTCGAATTCTCTGGAATAAAAATAAAGCGCTGGAATTTCTTGGTAAAATTACTGGTTCTGATTGGTTTGGTAAAAATACTTCTTCATTTCTTTTTGCTAAACTTACAACGTCAATTCCTGATATACCAAGTTCTTCAATTATTTCCATTACACTTGATAACTGCCCTTTGCCTCCGTCTATAATAATTAAATCCGGTTTTTCCCATTTCTTTTCACCGAGATGACTTAAACGTCTTGTCAAAACTTCTTTCATTGATAAGAAATCATCTGGTTTTCCTTCTGTAGAATTGACTTTGAATTTGCGATATTCAGAACGTTTTTTGACCCCATTTATGAATGTAACCATCGAGGCAACAGTATTTGTACCTTGAATATGTGAAATATCGTAACATTCCATCCTATGCGGGAAATTCTTTAATTGTAATTTTTCTGCAAGATATGAGCCAATCTCATTAAAATCATCTCTAATTTTAGTCATTTTTGCAATTTTTGCATTATCAAGAACAACTTTAGCATTTTTATCTGCGAGCATTTGTAATTCTTTTCCCTGAGCAGATTTGCCGTAACTTATTTTAACTTTTTTCTGTGCAAGAATTTCAAGCCATTCCTCATAAAGTGCTTTTTCACCAATTGCTTCCAATTCATTTGATACAATTTTATCCGGAAATTCAAGTTTTAATGTGCTGTAGTATTCTTTGAAGAAAGTTGCAAAAAATTCTGTTCTATCTTCATCTTCCACTTCGTATACAAAATCTTTTTTATCAATTAGTCTTCCTTCTCTAATCATTAAAATTACAATTGCAAAAATTCCATCATCAGATAAAAGTGAAATAACATCTTCATTTAATTTCGTATTTTCATAAACTACTTTTTGTTTTTCAAGTGTTTTTGCTAAATCGTTGTAACTGTCACGAAGTTTTGCAGCTTTTTCAAATTGTAAACTTTCAGAATATTTTTGCATTTGTTCTTTTAATTGTTTCATTAATTCAGTTTGTTTGCCTGACAAAAATAATTCTGCCTGTTTAACTATTTTTTGATATTCTTCTGGTGTAACGTAATTTTGGCATGGCGCAAGACAGCGGCCTATATGATAATACAGACATGGACGGTCTTTATGTTTTGGTGACTTGCATTGTTTTAAAGGAAATAATTTTTTTAGAAAATCAAGTGTCGCATGCATTGCGCGAATATCTGTATATGGCCCGTAATATCTTCCTTTTTCCGGATTCATATTTTTTTTGCGAACAATTGAAATTCTTGGAAAATCTTCTGCTGTGATTAAAAAATAAGGATATTTTTTATCATCTTTTAAAAGTACATTATATCTGGGTTTATATTTTTTGATTAAATGACTTTCAAGGATTAGTGCTTCAACTTCCGTATTTGTAATAATATATTCAAGCCGTTCAATTTGAGTGACAAGTACGTTAACCTTTACACTGTCATGTTTTCGGTTAAAATAGCTCATTACTCGGCGTTTGAGTATTTTAGCTTTACCAACGTAAATTACTTCATCATCTTTATTGTAATAAATATAACAACCCGGAAGTGAAGGTAAAAGTTTTAATGTTTGCTTCAAATTCTCATTCATCAACCCCATTATAGCACAATTTTTTATCGTTTCTTGTATGTGCGTGAATCTATGCTTTATTTGATTATTGTAGAAACCTGATCTGTTATATCATCTCCGCCAAATAAAATCATGTTTTTTGGTAATACCAGATTGTAATTCATGGAACGAGCTTTTTCTACAACTGCTGTTTTTATTTTGTTATCTATTGCGGTTAGTTTATTGTTGTATGAGGTGTCAAGTGCAAGTTTCTGATCATTAATTTGTTGTCTGTATTTTTCTTCTAATTGAGCAATTTTTTTAGGATCTTTTTCTTTTGAAATATCTGCTCTGGCTTTATCAATTGTTGTTTGCATATTCTGCATTTGTTTTTCTTGTTCAGCTTTTAGTGCGGAAATCTCTGCCGAATTAGCTGCAATCTTTTGAATATCAACAACTGCAACTTTATAATCCGGTGTTGATTTTGATACTGCTATGTTGTTTACAGAATATCCAAGAGCAAATGCGCCTAATACAACTAATGTTCCAATAATTTTTTTCTTCATAATGTAAATCCTCTTTTAATATATTTGTGTTTTTATTAATAGCTGAAATTTTGTTTATTTTTATTCCCTAACGCGGTAATTTATTACGAAATGTTGCAAAAAATGGTAATGTAACGAATTGTAAATTTGAATTTCAAATAGGCTGAAACCTTTGTATAATCGCTCATAGCATAGCATAGCATAGCATAGAGGTGCACTGTGTCAAGTTTTCAAAAAATTTTCCGTATCAAAACTTTGTAATGTGCAACGTACAAAAAATAAAGGAGAAAACGTATGACAACAATTGGACATGGTAATCAAGATTTTTCTTATGACAAGAAAAAAGTTTCGACAAATGTAAATCAACAAATTGAAACTATCAAAAAAGAAGGTAAAAAAATTGCCGGTTCGGCAGACGAAGTTGCTGCTTTTCAGAAATTGTCAGAAGAATTAGCTGCTAATGGTGCTAATAAGCATGAACAAAATCTTGTAAAAGGTTTGATTGTAGAATATCAAACTAAAGCGGAGCAAGAAAATTCGCAAGCTCTACAAAAAAAACGAAAAGCTGAAATTACACCGGCGGCAAGAGAGGCCGTAAAAAATATTAAAAAAATGATTCCGGACAAAAAAGAACTTGATGAACCGGAAGCACGTATGTTGTTAGATTTAATTAAAAATACCAGAGGTGATTATAACGCTGCTGATATTGAATATTTTAAACAAGAATTAATGAAAGCCGGATTTGGAGATTTATTAACAAATGATGGTTTTGGAGCAGAAACAAAACCGGAACCGGATAAAACTACAAAAGAAGAAAAAAATATAAATCCGCCTGAACCGCAAGAAAAAGAAGTAGTTGCAGAGCCACATAGTGAAAGTATAAAAGAATCATCCGAAAAAGATGTACGGTCTAACCCTTTTGATAAAAAAGTTAAGAATTCAAATCCTAAAAGAGTCTTACCGAAAAGAGGCAAAACTAAAAAAAGCATAACTAGAGATGTTAGACCTAAAGAACACGATATTCCGCCATTAAAATGGAACCCGTTACCAGAAATTCCAAAAGCGCCATGGCAAAAATAGTATTAAAAATATAAAATAGACGGAGTTTTTTAAAACTCCGTCTATTTGCAATTGTTTTTTGTTCTTAATATAATTATTATGCGAGTACACAATGCTCGGATTATTGGCGGCTCGACCGGCTCAACGCACTTCTCGCGCGGACGTGCTGGGTTCGCCCGCATAAGTGATTCGGCGCACTAGCCAAAATCCGATAAGGAGAGAAAACATGAAAAAATCTATTAATGACTTAACTGATGTTAAAGGTAAACGTGCTCTTGTCAGAGTTGATGTTAACGTACCTTTAGATGCTGACAAAAATGTTACTGACGATACAAGAATTCAAGCTATCGTTCCGACTGTTCGCGCTTTACAAGAAAAAGGAGCTAAAATTATTCTTATGGCTCACTTAGGAAGACCAAAAGGTGAAGCAAATCCTGAATTTACTTTAGAACCTGTTGCAAAACATATGTCTAAAGTTTTAGGTGAAGATGTTTTATTTGTTAAATCACCTGTTGGTGAAGGCGCAGATAAAGAATTGGAAGCTTTGAAAGACGGTCAGGTTGCTTTGTTGGAAAACATTCGTTACTACAAAGCTGAAGAAGCTAAAGATGACGATATGACTTTTGCTCAAGAACTTGCTAAACTTGGTGATTTCTATGTAAACGATGCTTTCGGTGCTGCTCACAGAAAACACACTTCAACTGCTAAAGTTGCTCAGCTTGTAAAACCTGCTGTTGCCGGTTTATTGATGGAAAAAGAAATCAGATGTTTGTCTCAAGCACTTGATAATCCTGTAAGACCTTTCACTGCTGTTGTTGGCGGTGCTAAAGTTTCTTCTAAAATCGGTGTTTTAGAAAACTTGTTAGACAAAGTTGATAATATGATTATCGGCGGCGGTATGGCTTATACATTCGTTAAAGCTAACGGCGGCAAAATTGGTAATTCAATTTGTGAAGATGATCAGTTAGAAGTTGCAAAAGCTATTGAAAAGAAAGCTCAAGAAAAAGGTGTTAAACTTGTTATGGCAACTGACGTTCTTGTAACTGACGATTTTTCAGGCAACGGTACTAACAAATTTGTTAAAATTAATGAAATTCCTGACGGATTTGAAGGTGTTGATGCCGGCCCTGAATCAAGAAAAGCTTTTGCTGAAGTTTTAAAATCTTCAAAAACAATTTTGATGAATGGCCCTGTAGGTGCTTTTGAAAATCCTAAATTTGCAGAAGGTACAAAAGCTGTTCTTCAAGCTGTAGTTGATGCAACTAAAAACGGTGCGGTATCAGTTATCGGCGGCGGAGATTCTGTTTCTGCGGCTAAAAAATTCTTTAAAGCCGAAGATTTCACACACGTTTCAACAGGCGGCGGTGCATCATTAGAATTTATCGAAGGTAAAGTTCTTCCTGGTGTTGCAGCTTTGGATGAAGCATAGTTTCAAATATAAGAAATTAAAAAAAGAGCCTTTTACAGGCTCTTTTTTTTACCCTCACCCTTAATCTACAAAATATTTATAAATATTTTGCAGATTCTGGTTAGGGTTGATTTTTTTGAAATATCCATTAAATGATTGATGTGAAGTCGGCGGTATTATTATATTGTATTTATGGGGAATACCAGGGGATAAGATGGAAAATACCAGATTAACAGATAATTTAGAATTATATACACAGTATGATTGGTTTTCGAGAGAATATCCGAATGCTATTCAAAATGCTTGTGATGAATTTTTTCTGCCTGGCTTTCAATTTATTCTTTTAGGTATTAGTAAAAATGTTAATAATCTTATGGATAAAGATGCGTATTTTGTGACTAAGGTTATGATTGATAAGCTGCATGATATGTTTTTTAGATTGTCTGAAAAAACTGTAGCAATGATATTAGATAAAATTTTAGGCAGGGCTGAATCTAAATTTAATTTAAATAAATTGACCGATTTGGAAGCTAAAATTATCACAGGTTTTAATGATTATGTTTATAATGCTATTTCCCAATTTCTTATTCCCGCTCCCCCTGCGATTAAGCGTGAAAATTTTGATGTTATACATTTAACTTTTTTAATGAAAGATATTGATAAAAATGTTACGTCAAAATTTATTATTACTTTACCTCAAGCTCTTTTAAAACCAGATATTATTGATAGCAGTGAAGAAAAATTTAATTATGGAGATTTTGCATCAAGTATAATTGAGGCTGAGATAAAAGTCGGAACTACAAGAGTCAAACTTATTGATGTTAAAAATATGGATGTTGACGATATTGTAGTTTTTGATAATAGTGATACTCAACATATGGTATTGAAGTATAGAGATTATGAAAAAGATATAAACTTAAATCCTAATCTTGGACTTGTTTTACCTTTTGATAATGATGAAGGAGAGAGTGAAATGGCTGATAATACAAATCTTTGGGACAGTATTGAAGTAGAAATGAGTGCGCAATTTGATGCTGTAAAGATTACTCTTGGAGAATTAAAAAATATAGAATCAGGATTAGTTGTTGATTTAACTTCTATTTATGATAACAAAGTTACTTTAAGTGTTGAAAATAAACCTATAGCACGCGGAGAATTAGTTATTGTTAATGATAGATATGGTGTCAAAATTGATGAGGTTATTGTAAATACTGATAAAAATTCTGAAGCGGCACTTCAAGATGAAGACGAAATTCCGCAGGAAGAAACTTTTGAGGAAGATAATCAAGAGATAGTTGAAGAACAACCTCTTGAAGAAAATTCTGATGAAGAAGATGAATTTGATTACAGTGATTTTGAACTTGAAGATGAAGATATCTAAAAAATATCTAAGGAGGGAAAATGAGTACTTATTTACTAAATTTCATAGTTTATACAACAGCAATGATTGGAGTAATATTTATTGCTTTGTTTGTGTATAAAAAGTTTTCTTTCTCATCAATTTCAAAATCAAAATTTTTGAATGTAGAAGATTCAATTTCACTGGCACCGCGTAAAAATCTTTATGTTATAAGAGCCGGTAATGAAAAATTTCTTGTAGCTTCTGATGCTGAAAGAACTTCATTGATTTCAAAACTTGATGAAAATTATGTAAAATCTGAAATTGAACCGCTTAATAAAATTGACGATAAAATTGATGAACTTCCAACAATCGTTAATTTTCAAAAACCGCAGAACAAAAACTCTAAAAAGGTTTTCAAAAATATTGTGAATAACATATAAAAATTTTCTGAGATAAATTCAGAATGCTGAGAAGGATAAATAATGGATACAATAATTAAAGATATGAACCCAATATTACAAATGTTGATACTAATGACAGTATTTTCACTGCTGCCTTTGGTATTTTGTTGTATGACAAGCTTTTTGAGATTTGTAATAGTGTTTTCAATGTTAAAAACTGCAATGGGTACACAACAAGTTCCTCCGTCAATTGTAATTATAGGACTTGCAATGATATTGACTTTTTATACAATGGGGGGAACCTTCCAGAAAATGTATGAAATGGGGTCTGTTCCATATCATAAAAACCAGAACATGATTGAGGCAATAAATGAGGGATCAAAACCATTAAAAGAGTTTATGCTGAAACAGACACGTGAAAGTGATATTGCATTTTTTGTCGAAATGACAAATGGCGGAAAAGCTCCTTCAAATCCAGAAGAGCTTACTGTATGGCAGGTTGCTCCGGCATATATTATAAGTGAACTGAAAACAGCTTTTGAAATCGGATTTATAATATTTGTACCATTTATTGTACTAGACCTTGTTGTTGCAAATATCTTACTGGCGTTAGGTATGTTCATGCTGTCGCCGACGATTATATCAATGCCGTTTAAATTGTTGATATTTATTGCGGTAGATGGATGGGCGCTGATAGTTCAGGGGCTTGTGACGAGTTATAATTGATCCCCGTCGCCCTGTTGGGCATTTTCAGCACAAGGCATACAGGGTCACAAGCATCGCACAGCTCTGCTGTTCCCTTTGTATCCCACAGTTAGGGAAAAATCGGATAAAAATTTAAAGGATAAAAAATGGAAGTTTTAATTGAATATTTAGCAAAAGGTTTTTTATTAATGCTTACTATATCAATGCCATGTGTACTTGTTGCAGCGGGTATTGGTCTTGTTGTAGGTATTTTGCAGGCTGTTACACAGGTTCAAGAACAAACTATTGCAGCGGCCCCAAAAATTCTCGGTGTATTTTTGGTCATAGTAATTGGCGGGATTGGTTTTATTAATCTTTTAAAAGGCTTTGTTATGGACGGCATGTCTATTGCGTTTAATCTTGTATCAAAAAATGATTCTTATGTTTTGCCGGCAGATTATTATAAATATACAACTCCTTTTGAACATGAAATGAATGATAAATTTAAAAATCAATCTAATATAGATGAGATTATGAAAAATCCTGGAAAAGTCCCTTATATTGATAAACAACAAAAGAATAAATATATTCCGGCTTCCAGAACACCAATGCCAAAACCTGATTTTGTAGAAACAAACAAGATAATGGGGCGATAGATGGATTCGATAATTACAGAATTAATGAAAATGTTTCCAATGCTTAATGCTTATCTTGCGGCCGGTATTTTTATATTTGCAAGATTATTAGGTTTTTTCAGATTAGCTCCTGTATTTAATAGAAAAGAATGTCCGGGTATGGTGAAACTTGCATTATGCTTGATTTTGACAATTGTTTTAACCAGTGTTACAAAACCAAGTGTAACTATTATTGAAGAATCTTTTGTACTGTCAATTATTTTAAATTTTGTAGTCGGGGCATTAATCGGTTATATTGCACAGTTGATTCTGCTGGCTATTGATGCCGGCGGCGATATGGTAAATATGCAAATGGGTCTTTCTTCTGCAATGGTTTTGGATCCGACAACTTCTTCACAAGTTTCTATTGTTGGGAAATGTTTTTCATTTTTGGGGTTGATTATTTTTATACAACTTGGCGGTGTGTACTGGCTTTTGACAGCATTAATTCACAGTATACAAATTTTCCCGCTTGATGCAACTATAATTCCTTTAACAGAGATTGTAAATCTTGATTATGTAGTTAAGCTTTCATCAAATGTTTTATACATGGGATTGCAGATTGCATCTCCGATTTTACTTGCAACATTAGGGCAGGATATTATTTTAGGGGTAATTTCAAAAACAGCACCTCAAGTTAACGTTTTCCAGTTAAGTTTCTTATTTAAGCCGGTATTAGGAGCAGCAATAATGGTATGGATTTTGCCAATGCTTGTAAATATTATTACTGATTATTTTATGTCTTATTCAAAAATTATATAAAAAAGCGGGAAGATTTTTCCCGCTTTTTAATGATTAACTTTTTCATCTATTTGTTCTTTAATTGAAGAACTTTCGTTTACGTATGCTGTAACTTGTTTTAATGCCGGTTTAAATGCATTTACTGTTGAATTTCCGCCTAAACAGCCGCCTTGACAGGACATTACCTCAATCAAATTTCCTAAATCACACATGCCGTTTTTGGCATATTTTTTCAAATCTCTGACGGACTGTTTATTTAAACCATCAATTATGACAGGGTGTGCAGGAATTTCTTCCGGTAAAATTGTTTCTACAGCTTTTGCAACTCCGCCTGTTACACAGAAATTTCTAGCTTCAGCTGAAGATTCTGTTTCGAATTCTTTTTCTGCACATTCTGCAACTTGAATTCCAAGCGCTATCATCCATGCGCCGATTTCTTCATAATTGAGAACATAATCAACGTTTGGATTTTTCAAAGCTTCACGTTTTTTTGCCACACAAGGTGAGAAAAATACTGTTATTGCACTGGGGTGTTCACGTTTAACAATTTCAGCAGTGTAATACATTGGAGTTTTTGTATCAGAACGAAATGGTTTGATTTCCGGAATATGTTTGTCTACAAGTTCATTATAGCCGGCACAGCAAGAAGTTGTCATAAATTCTTCGCCTTTTTCCATTCTTTCAACAAATTCTGCGGCTTCGTTTTTAGTTGTAATATCTGCACCTTGAGCAACTTCGTAAACTTCATCAAAACCTAATTTTAAGATAGCATCTTTAAGTTGTTTTGGAGAACAAGGTAATTGTCCAAACATTGCGGGAGCAACCATTGCAATAACTTTTCTTTTACCCTCTTTGACGATTTTGGTATCATTTTTACTATTTTGGTCAGTAGCTGCACTCTCGTTTTTTGCTTTAATATGTTTCAATACATCAATAATTTGGCTTTTTTCGTGTACTGCGCCGAAAGGACAAGCCGCAGAACATTTTCCACAAGAAATACATTTTTCAAAATCAATTCTTGCATATCCGTTTTCGTCTTTTGCAATTGCGCCTACAGGACAAGCATTTTCACAAGGAACGATAATTTTTTGGATTGCTTGATAAGGACATACCTGAGCGCACATTCCGCAGTTTTTACATTTAGCCGGATCAATTGTTGATTTTCCGTTAATAACAGATATCGCTCCAAATTTACAAGTGTTTACGCAAGGTCTAGCAACACAACCTTGGCAAAGGTCTGTTACATATATTCTTGAAGGTACACAACCTTTACAAGCACTTGTTAATACCGTAAGTGGATTTTCTTCAGGTTTTTCTCTTTGTTCAGCTTCTTTTGCAAGTTCTGAAAGAAGAGTGTAATCTTCAGTTTCTTCAATTGAAAATCCCAAACTTGCAATTGCTCTATCGCGTAAAATAGCGCGTTCATTGTGAATGCAGCATCTGTAAGGCACTTCATGACCTTTCGGACGCATATCATAAGGTATTAACCTTGTATTTTCTTCGTAATTATCGCTTAAATAAGCTTTTATAAGTCTAACTAAAATTTCTCTTTTTAAATGTGATGTCTGTTTTTGTGGACTCAAGTTCATAGCCATTTTTCAACTTCCTTTTACTTAAATATCACCTGATAACATTATCACATAAATATGAAAAATTTTCAAAAACCGGCAGAAATATTTTTGCCGGTTAATAAATTTTATTCTAAGAGGTCTTTAATGTTTTTATTCCTTCTATTTTTTAATCGTTGAATTTCTTCTTTTGTCAATCCATATTTTTCCAATCCATCCAATACTGTATCAAGAGCTTTATTGAGATCCTTTGGCATTTCTTTCTTTTCTTGTTTTTTTGCTTTTGGAAATTTAATTTCTTCAAGTTGCTTTTTTACTTTGGGAAATTTGTTTAGTGCTTTTTCTAATCCATCGTTCTTATTTGCTGGTACAATGTAACCTGTTCTCATAATTGGTTCTGGCATAATTTCATCTCCTTAATATCTTGTACTCGTGTGTGCACATCTTACTCTTATATAAAAACTTTTTAGATAATGAAATTGCTTAATTTTTAGATATAACATATAGAAAATATATAAAACATAGATATACTTTGTCCTTTTAGCTTTACAAAAGTTAATATATTATGATATGGAACATCTATTTTGTATAAAAATTCAATGTAAAGGATTTATATGGACGTAAAAAAATCTATAGAATTCTTAGAGATTTAGTGGAAGAGATTTAATCCCCATCCCAGCCTTCCCCATAAAATGGGGAAGGAGCAAGTTACAAAAGTTGCCAATGTACTCGTTTATCAAATTTTGTATAAACTAAAACCATCCCAGCCTTCCCCAAAAAATGGGAAGGAGCAAGTTACAAAAGTTGCCAATGTACTCGTTTATCAAATTTTGTATAAACTAAAACCATCCCAACCTTCCCCATAAAATGGGGAAGGAGAAAGTTACAAAAGTTGCCAATGTACTCGTTTATCAAATTTTATTTAAACTAAAACCATCCCAACCTTCCCAAAAAAATGGGAAGGAGCAAGTGGCAAGGTTTCCCTCCCCACTTGTGGGGAGGGTTAGGGTGGGGAAATTTTGTGATAATATAAAAATATGAACAGCAAAACTATTAAAGCCAGAAATTTAAGAAAAAATATGACAGAGCAAGAAAAAAAGCTCTGGCAATATTTAAGAAAAAGAAGCATAAACAATTTTAAATTTAGAAGGCAATATCCAATCGGGAATTATATAGTTGACTTTGCATGTCTTGAAAAGAGATTGGTTATTGAAATTGATGGCGGTCAACATAATCAGAGTGATAATATTTTATATGACCAAAACCGTACACAATATATTGAAAAGTGTGGCTACAAAGTTATAAGATTTTGGAACAATGAAATAGAAAATAATATTGAAGGAGTTTATGAGGGAATTTTAAAGTATTTAAACTGAAATCTCCCCATCCCAGCCTTCCCCACTTGTGGGGAAGGAGCGTTTATCAATTAACTCATTATCTAATTTTATTAATACCATCCCAACTTTCCATAAATGGGTAAGGAGTAATTATTTCAATTTAGCATCAATTGCTTTTAATACTTTTTCGACTGTGGCTTCTTTAATTACTTCATCATCAACTTTTACGTAAGGTGCTTTTGAAAACTCCCAGTCTATTGAGCATAAACCTAAACAAGGAACGCCTGAAACTTCAACTTTATCTCCGTATTTTGCTGGAACTGTTTCGATTAATTCCTGCAAGTTTGATGAACCCATTACAAAACAAGTTGTTCCTAAACATACTTTAACACTAATTTTTTCTGCCATTTTATGTCCTTTCTGATGATTGTCGTTAACTGTTATAAACTTTTGTCAGTCACTTCCTCTACATATACTGTACATTAACCTTTTTGAAATATTTCTCTTGTAGTACACAAGCCATTTTTTTTATGATATTTTTTCTGATTTCAATTTCTATTGGAAGTGCAGGATCATAGTGAGCCTGATTGAGTTTTGCACCGACCATGAAATTTATGCAGTCACTATCCAATAAAAATTTTACCAGTTTTCCTGCTGCATTGTCAATATCTGTTGTCCCGTTTTCTAAGTATTCTAAAGTTTTTGTTAATGTCAAAATTCCTTCGGTAACCAAATCAACTCCTTCCATATAAGAGCAGGATGGGAGTTTGCCGATACTGATTGTTGTGTCCATTGTAATTGGACGGTTTAATTCGCGTGAGATAAGATTTGCAGTTGTACCGCCGGCGATTGCTTTTTTGCCTTTAAAATTTGCAAACATTTCGGCATATTCTTTATCTTTTTGCTGATGATAAGGCGGACCGGTGAAAACAAGTGATTCTCTGGGTTCTCTAAAATAAAGTACACAGGCTGAGATATCGTCTTTTGGAAGTCTGTCGGTTTCAATATTTCGAGCTTGATTTACTATATATTGTGAAAGTTCTGTACTTGAAATGTCAGGATGTTCTTTTAGTTTATCTTGTAATAGAATGATTAAACCTTCGCGGCGCAATCCGAGTTTTAATCTGCCTCCGCCTAGTCCTGATTGAGTTACGCCGTCAGAACAAAATATTAGTCTGTCACCTAATTCAGGTTTTATTTTATAAACTTTTAGACATCTGTTTTTAAAACTTTTGGATGGTATTGCTTCATATTCGGGCTGAATAACTTCGTTTCCTCTAATCCAGATGAATTCGGGGTTTCCTTCTTCTACGATTTTTGCATTGCCGTCGTCGTTAACTTCTATTGCTGAGAAGGTTGAATAACTAATCCTTCTGACTTTGCAGACAGGCAGAGAGTTCATGATAATTTCTGCGGCTTTGCTGATTGGGATTTGGTCGCCTTCGATAAATTTCAAAAGCATAGTGGCAGTCATACAAGATAAAATATTTGCTTTTATTCCGCTTCCCAATCCGTCAGAGAGCACAGCAATCAATTTCGCTTCATCGGGATATCTTTTGGATACAAAGTAATCGCCATAAGCGTTCTGGTTATATTTTTTCATTTGATTGCAATCGATGTCGATAAACATATTTTTTAAGAAGAACAGAAGTTCAGAGGTCAAGAGGTCAGGCTAATTTCGTGAGCAAAGCTCACATATAATAGCTTGCCATCCTGTCTTCTTGTCTTCCAATCATCTTTTATTCCTCCTTTTCATAATCTTCTGCAATAGAACTCAAAAGTGTTTCAGTTTCTACCATGTGCTCGCCTAAAAGACAGGCGATTTCTTGTACAATCGAAATATTTTTTGAGATAACTTCATGTGCTTTTTGAGAAATTTTTTCTCTGTTTGTTTCAGAGGATGTAACATCTGTGATTACAGCTCCGACAATCTCGTTTTCTTCGATTGTGAATGCCGAAATATCATAAAGTTTGCCTTTAACATTATAGCGTTCTTTATGAAGGTCTTTGCCTGTTTTCAAAATCGTTTTGAAAAGGTCTGCAAAATCAACAATTCTGTCGAGTGCCGCTCCTGTAAGCCCGTCAGGACGAGACTTAAACACTTCATACATATCGCCTGTGAACATTCTCATAAAGCTGTCGTTTGCTTCCAGAATATTCAAATCATTGTCTACCATAACAATTGCAGACGGCATACATCTAATCATTGCGGCCGCTTTTCTCATTGCGATTTTTCTCATATAAGAAACGCACATTGAAGTTTCCGCTTCTCCGTCAAGCAGTGCTTTTGCAAGGTCGCGACAGGTTGCATAGCCGCATCCTCCGCAGTTAAGCTCGTCGTCAATTGTGTGTTTGCCGATTTTTTTAAGCGTTTTTAAGATTTCTTCCAATGGATAATCGGAATTCACAATTTTTTTAGGTTCAATGTTGTAATCTACAACAACTTTTGGTTCAGCCGGAATTTCGTCACGTTTTTTCTCTTTGGTCAAAATATCCGACACCATTGTAATTCCTGCTTTTTCTGAGGAAATGCAAGGCCCTCCGACACATCCGCCTTCACAAGCCAAAGCTTCTATAAAGATTGTTTTATCAAGTTTTTCCGGATCAAGATTTTTTAATGAACGCTGTAAAGCGCTTAAACCGCAAACTTCCAAAAGTTGCACATTATTATTGATTCCAGATTTTCTGATTGTTTGATTCATTCCGCCGTCAATCGGGTAAAGGGTTCCTTCATAAGCGGATTCGGGAACAAATTTGAATTTGCTGTCGCGTGCAACTTTTGTGATGTCGATAATTTCTTCATTCAGCCACATTCTAAGTTCTTCAAAAGTCAAAGCTACATCAAAAAGTCCTGAGTAAGTTACTTCGTTTTTCTTTCCGATACAAGGGCCGATGAAAACTATTGAGATGTCGTCGCCAAAAGTTTCTTTTAGCATTTTTGCATGAGTCATTAAAGGCGAGCCGATTGGAGTTATGTAATTGGTAAACTCGGGCATATATTTTCTTATGTAATCAACGATTACAGGACAGGCGCTTGAAATAAACAGACCTTTTTCAGCATTATTAAGCATTTGAGCTGTTTTAATAGAAACTTCTTGTGCTCCGAGTGCGGTTTCTGAAACTTCTTTGAAACCTAGTTGTTTTAATAATGCAATCATTTTTTCGGCAGAGTTTTCAAATGATGCTCTCCAAGATGGTGCAAGAGATACATAAACATCTTTTTGTGCTCTGATAAGTGCTTGAGCTTTGTCAATATCGCATCTTACACGTTTTGCGTTTGACGGGCAGGTTTTTACACAGTTCCCGCAAGCGATACATTTTTCAGGAATAACGGATGCGTGACCATTTTCGATTTTAATTGCTTTTACGGGACATTCCCTGATACATTTGTAGCAATCGTGACATTCATTTGTTAGTGTGTAGACCGGATACTGATTGTTCATTTGTTGACCCTTTCAAGTCGTTAAGTCGATAGACGTTAAGATTATAAGTTCATTTCGCTCGCTATAGCTCGAAAATATATTTTGTGCGCAGCACTGATACGAACTTAACATCTTATCGTCCTAACGTCTTATCATCTTTCATTATTTATTTCTTTCATCAGAATTTCTTCCAACGTTTCTTCATTAACTCCGTTATATTCAGTGCCATTGATTATGACATTTGGACCTTTAGCGCATTTATTTTCACATCTTGTACCGGCTATATCAATATCACAATCAAGGTTGTGGGCTTTTACAAAAGCTTCTATAAATGTTAAATTTTGTTGGTTGCCGCGAGCAAAACACGAACTTCCCATGCATACTGTTATATTAATTTTAGCCATTTACAACTTCCTCTAATAATTTATATTTTATAACATACAAGCAAATCTTGCAAGTGTAGTATTGAAATTAATAATTGAATTTGTTATAATAAAAAAAAAGGAGCAGAAAGTATGAAATTTATAGATATGACTGGTTATAGAACTTCGGGGGGGGGAATCGCAGGTATACCGCTTAATTCGCCACCTAGGTATTGGCGATTTACGTCATGCTGAACTTGATTCAGCATCTCATTCAGTCATTCTGAACGGAGCGAAGAATCTCAATTTACCCCTCACCCTAGCCCTGTCTTGGATTTGCTCCACGCTCACAGAGTTTCGCCAAAGTTGCTACGCAACAAAAGGCTCAATCTGTTCGCTATCCGGACTCGTTTTACTCCGTCCGTCCGCAAATCCGCTCTCCCTCAAGGGGCGAGGGGAAAGTGTTTTGTGTGCGAAACCTACATCAAAATCTATAAAAGTTGTACCAATGTCTACCGACAGGGCTACGTGCGTAAAACATATACCAGCATCTTTTAAGTCTTCACCAACATTTACCGGCAGGGCTACGTGCGTAGCACACGATAAGAACTTATCGACCTATAGTCTTAACGTCTTAGAGACTGATAAAACCCCTACCCTCTCCCGAATTTGTAAGTTCGCATATAGCTCACTAACAAATTCTACCCTCTCACAAAGAGAGAGGGTAAAATGCCCAGCATTTACACTCGCAGAAACTCTAATCACCCTTGGCATAATCGGTGTTGTGGCGGCGGTGACTTTGCCATCATTGATACAAAATTATAAAGAAAAAGAAACAGTTGTTCGTTTAAAAAAAGTTTCTTCTGTTTTATCCAATGCTTACACTTTAATGTTATCCGAAGAAGGAATTCCCGAAGATTGGGGGATGGATACTGATAATTTTGGTGATATATTAACAGAAAAATTTGCCAAATATATTAAAAATGTCAAGATTTGTAATCCTGCTAATAAAGAAAAGTGTTTTGAGCAAACCCCAAGAAAAGATTTGCTGAATAATGAGGTTAATGATATGTCAGGTGATTCATCATTGATTATGTCGGATGGTATGGTTATAGGTTTTAGCTATCAGACTTCTCTTCAACTTTCTGATTGTAGTTTAAATGGTGGTTGTTTTATGATAAATGTTGATATTAATGGTGATAAAGGTCCTAACCAATGGGGGGTAGATACTTTTACTTTTCATGCTCTCAGAACCGGTATTCTAGCACGTGGAGATAGAAGTGCAAGTACACGATACTGCAGTCCTGATACAAATACAACTGCTGCTGGATGGTGGAACGGATCTGGATGTACAGCTTGGGTTTTACAAATGCAAAATTTGGATTATTTGAAATGCGTAAAAGGCAACCAAAAATATTGTGCTACGCAATATAGCTTTAATCAATAATATCTATATTTCTGCTATGATATTAATTTCTGTTGTACAGCCGATTTCTTCATGAGCCAGAACTGTAATATTATTCATATAATTGCTGAGAAGAGTAAATATTAAATGGCGAAATTCTAATGGTACAATTAATATCGGATTTTTTACTTCTAGTTGTTTGATTTTTTTATTTAATTTATTTGACAATTTTTCTGCAAAACCGGCATCAATTCTGATAATTGCATCATCACTTTCTTCAAAATTCGGCATAAATTTTTCTAATGTAGTTTCACTTATTTCAAAAGCTGATAAAATCCCGTCTTCTCCGACATTTGATTTGCATATCTGACGTGAAAGCGCAAGTCTGACTTTTTTTATTAAATCTGATTTTGTACTTTCATCTGCAAAATCATTCATTTTCTCAAAAATGTATGTTATATCTTTAATTGAAACTTTTTCTTTTACTAAATTAGTTAATATATATCTTAAATCCGCAAGAGTTATATAATCAGGGATTATATTTTCTACAAGAAACTCGTTATTTACAGCATCAATATATTTATCTAAATCATCGTAATCTAAAAGTTCATCTACATATTTTACTGCACAAAATTCCAAAGCTCTTGCAATAAATTCAGAACTTGAAATTCCATTTTGCCAGAAATCTCTTGTCATTTCTTTTTCTATCCAGACAATTTTTCTGCCGGTAATCTTATCAATGTCATTTATTGAACCTTTAATCTTTTTTTCAAGATGAAGTTCATCATCAAAAAACATTAAAAAATTAGGATAAACACAGGCTTTGAATACATCAATTCCTCTTATTCTTATGCTAAATTCATAAGAATTAAGTGTTTCATCATCCTGAAATACAATTTTTGGAATTACATAGCCCAATTCTTCTGTGAGTTTTAATCTTGATTTTACTGTTTCAGCAACAAGTTCTTCTTCAAGAATTTCTTGTGAAGGATCGACGTGGCCTAGAACTTCTTCACTCAATCGGATAGATAATTTTTCTTCTTTAAGTTTTGGAAACATTGCATCAGGAGATGTCGCTTTTGCAAGTTTTTGTTTTAATTCTTCTAATTCTTTCAAACCTGCTGATATTTTATCGTTAAGTTTTTTCCTTGTAACAGATGCCGGTGCTTCACCTTCAAGTTCTGTTTTAATTTTATCAATTTTAGCTTTCTGTTCTCTGATTTTAGTCTGAATTTCAAGACAAATTTCGTATGGAGATTGCTGTGGTGAAAGCATTTTTTCCATCTGACTTTTAAAAGATGAAATATTTATGACATCAGCATTTGTTTCATTGATTGAATTTACGGCTTCTTTCATAAAAATGCAATGACAAATAACTTGCCCCTCATCATTTTCAACTTCTTGCATGCTGTATAATTCCCAGTCGTTCATAGACATTTCGTTTAGAAGATTTTGAAGTTCTTGAGTGTTTTCACTTGAACAAGTTTTAATAACGTATTGCATTTTTTTATTTAACATTTATTTTCTCCTATAAGAAATTTTAACGCTTCAATAGCTGTTTTAATTGCCTTATCGGTGTCATGAACTACAGGATTTTCTAATCCTTGTTTTTCTCTTTCCTGATTTGCAACTGTTAAAAATACAGAGCCGACTTTTACTCTTAAAAAGCTTCCTGCAATAAATAAAGCAGCCGATTCCATTTCAGATGCAAGACAACCCATTTTTTTCCAAGCTTCCCATTTATTAAGAAGTTCGTAATTCACAGGCATTTTCTCAGGATTATGCTGGCCGTAAAAAGAATCTTTACATTGAACCACACCTGTATGATATTCAAAGTTTAGGTTTTTTGCAGCCTTAACAAGAGCATTAGTAACATCAAGATTTGCAACAGCAGGAAATTCAATCGGAGCATACTCTTTAGATGTTCCCTCCATTCTTATTGCTCCTGTTGCAATAACAATATCTCCGCCTTTGACATTAATATCCATACCGCCGCAAGTTCCAACGCGGATAAATGTTTCAGCTCCGACATTAACAAGTTCTTCTAAAGCAATTGATGCTGATGGGCCTCCAATACCTGTTGATGTTACACTGACTTTTTCTCCGTTAAGATAACCTGTGTATGTTGTAAATTCGCGTCTATCAGCAACTAATTTTGCATCATCAAAATATGCAGCAATTTTTGCACATCTTTTAGGATCGCCCGGCAAAATAACATATTTGCCTACATCACCGGATTTTAAGCCGATATGATACTGTTCACCATTATCTGAATATTTCATTAAATCTCCATTATTTATTATTTACGATTGCGTCTCGCGCTAAACAGCAATTCCGTATTTTGTTTCTCAGGGACTTAGTTTCTCGGCTAGAATTGGCCGCTTTTCAATTTTTGGATTACAAGGTCTGAAATATCAACGCCGCCTACAAAAATGACTCTGTAATCTACAATTGCATCTAATCTTTGTTCAACTAAAACTTGCTTTGTTGCGGCTTGAATTTTATTATAAACTTGTTCTTCTTTTTGAGATTTTAATCTCATATATGCATCTTCTTTAAGTTTAAATTCGCGGGCAGTTTGTTCTTCAAAGTTTTGTTTTTTTAATGGTGTGTCAAGATTTTTGTATTGTTTTTCTTTATCAACCATAAATTGCTGCATTTCAAGAGCTTTAGAATCAATTTCTTTTACTGCTTGCTGGGCGAATGGAAAATTTTCTTGAACTTTTTGATAGTCAATATATCCAACACCTGCAGCATTTGCTTGTAAACCTAAAAGTAAACCTGCGCCTAATAATAATAGTTTAAAATTTTTCATATAATACCTCCATATTAATACATTATATCGCCTACACCAAATGTAAAGTAACCGTTTTTATTTCCATTGTCACCCGGATTGGTAAGCGGAATACCATAATCGATAGATAGCGGTCCCATTCCTGGTACATAAAGTTTCAAGCCAACACCGGCTGATACTGCATAAAGCGGTCTGTCATATATTTTATCCGTAATTGTTGGGCCAAAAATTTTACCGGCATCAGCCCACAATGTAAATCTCAAATTATTTAAGAAACTAATTCTTGTTCTATCCAAAAATGGTATTGGAGTGGCGAATTCTGCACTACCCATGATAAATGCATCACCGGTACCAACACCGCTCATTTTGAAGCCTCTGATAGTATATGGACCGCCTAAACGATATGCCATTGCTTCCGGCATGTTGTCACCATGAATTTTGCCGCCGCCTTTAGCAGTGAATGATAAAGACGATTTTTTGGCAATTGGAATATATTGTTTAACCATACCGGTTAATTTACCATGTGTTTTGTCAAATCCGTCAAGTCCAAATTCTTCATCAAATCTTAAACTTGCCATTGTACCTTTGCGTGTGACAGTTGCACTGTCACGTGTATCGTATAATAATGCAGGGCTTAAAGATAGGAATAAACCGCCTTCAAGTTGTTTTGCACGATCGGCAATAGGAATATTGTACCTTGAATACATGTTACGGATTTTGTTTCCATCGCCTTCTGATACATCAAGATTTTCAACACCTAGTGAGAATGTTCCTGTTACATGTCTGTTGAATTTCATCCGATGTGCAACAGTTGCTTCTGCTCCGATTCTTCTTTCTATAGCAAGCGGAACTTGGTAAGATCCAAAATCTCTATAAAAAACTTTGCTCATTAAAGATGTATCTGCATTATAAAAATACGGTTTAAAATAGCTCAATTCAGCTTGAATATTCATTCTTCGTTTGATTGAAGAGTCATTTAAGATTACACCGGTACCAGCAATACCGTTAAGTGAAAGTCTTTCACCTCTGCCTAAAAAATTGTTATCAGCAATCCCGACAGATCCAAAAACACCTGTTACAGAATCAATACCGCCCCCGACAGATATGCTTGCAGTTCTCTGTTCTTCTATGTTAATTGTAATATCATATTTATCAGGATCTTCAGTTGGTTCGATTTCACGTGTAACATCTTTAAAAGCTTGGGTTGCATATAATCTTACCAAATCTTCTTTCAAAACGTTTTCATTATAAATTGTACCGGGTTCTGTCAAAACGTTACGTTCAATTACGTAATCTTTTGTTTTTTCGTTGCCGGCAATCATAATTCTATTGATTGTACCTTCTTTAATATTAATATTAACTGTACCATCCGGATCATCAGATACTGATTCAATTCTTGCTAAGATATAACCTTTTGAACTGTAACATTCTTGAATTTTTGCGATAGCTTCGTTAAGTTCTGCAATATTTTGAGGTTTACCTTTCATTGGCAAAAGGAAGTTGAGAATTTCATCAGTAGAAACTACTGTATTTCCTTCGATTGTAAAATCTGTTACAGGGGTATTTTCTTCTACGATAATTTTTAAGGTAACTGTTCCATCAGAATTGTTTACGGGAACAGCTTTCATTTTTTCTGTAAAATATCCCATTTGATAAATGGATTTTAAGTCTTGTTTAATTGCATCGCGGTTGTATACTCCGCCTTGTTGGATACTCATTTGCTGTAAAATCAGGGAGGTATCGATTACGTTATTTCCCATAATTTCAATATTTTTAACAGTTTTGTCTCCGCTAACAGTTGTGCTTACAGCAGCTGAATTTACGACCGGACTTTCTTCATTAAATTGAGTAGCAGAAGGCGGCTGCAAATCGTGGATTTCGTAATCCACAGTATCTCCCCAGAAACTGTTTTTTGCATTTGCCTGTATTGGACATAAGGCAACTATTAAAAGGGCTATTAAAGATATATATAATTTTGAATTCAAAAAATCTCTACCTTAAAAACTTCTACTATCCTAAAAACATTATATCATAAATTAAAAAAAGTGTAATATGTAAATTTATATAATAGTTTATTTAGAGGATTTAGTATCTTTTTTTGAATTTTTTGAAATCATATTCATCTTTTACAAGATATGTGAAACATAAATTAGGTGCACCGCCCTGACCGTTGTAATTTAGGCATTTATCATTAAACATTTGTTCAAGATTTGGTTGATTAAGAGCTGTAATTTGAGCAACATGACAGCCATTTGAACAGCCATTATTTTTTTCAGTGTAAAAATACCAGTAAAATTCTGCGATATCCCAAATATCTTTTCCCATTATATTTGGACCTTTTTCACAGTTAACATCATAAGTCATTAATGCAAATTGATTGTTGCCCCAAAAAATCAAGCAAGAACCATCTGCAAAGTCTAAATATTTGTCAGCAGGATTATGATGTCCTTTATCTGTTTCTCCGCTTAAATTTGCTGCTTTTTGTATATAATTTTTTCTACCATTGCCAATTGAGTATGTTGTTTTATTAATATATGGTAAATAATATTTTTCAAAATAAGCATATGCGTAATTTGCACCTAGTCCGAAGTCAGTATAAGTCTCCCAGGCGGTTGTATCTCCATTTTCTATTACAGATAACCGTTCAGCATTTTGAATAAGATTAGTTATTTTTTTTAATTTAGTAACAGTAACTTGTTCTTGATATTTATTAATTATTGTTGGAATAGTCAACGCCGCCACAACACCGATAATGCCGAGGGTGATTAGAGTTTCTGCGAGTGTAAATGCTGGGCATTTTACCCTCTCTCTTTGTGAGAGGGTAGAATTTGTTAGTGAGCTAAATGCGAACTTACAAATTCGGGAGAGGGTAGGGTTTTTATCAGTCTCTAAGACGTTAAGACGATAGGTCGATAAGTTCTTTACGGTGTGTTTTGCACATGAAACACTTTTCCCTCGCCCCTTGAGGGAGAGGGCTAGGGTGAGGGGTAAATTGAGATTCTTCGCTCCGCTCAGAACGACGAGACTTGTCATTCTGAGGACTTTAGTCCGAAGAATCTCTTTTTTACATAGATCCTTCGCTTTGCTCAGGATGACGAAGTCTTTACATTTAAACCAGTCCAAAATCCTTGCTAAACGGCCGATGGGGGGGGGGAG
>CATLEG010000003.1 GCA_949915775.1 uncultured Candidatus Melainabacteria bacterium
CAATTCTTCCTCACTTGGAGCCTCCCCAAATAATAAAAGATAGGCAATCTTCTCAAAGCCATACCCATAATCTCCTATCCACTTTACCAAATTTTGCACATTATAACCACGATACCAAAGCTGCCCGTCACATGGTGTCTGCACACCATTTACATTTTGAAATGATATAATTTTGGAAATAGTGGTAAGTCCAGTAAGCACACCTTTTCCGTTCATATCACGCAGCCCTCGATTTACCCCATACTCCTCAAATAATGCATCTGATATACTATCATTTTTTCTGCAAATCGCTTCCTGTTTCATGGCATAATTCATCAATTCATCTTCATTCCGCATATATTACCTCCTGTCTGATTTTTTATTTCTTTTTCAAGTGCGCAAATATGAGTATTTTCTACTTTTTCAAGAATTTGACAAAGTGTATTAACTTCATTATATACAGGAATTAATATGGTTATCTTTTTCATGAATACTGCCTTAATATATTTGTATTATTCTAAAAAATATTGTACAATAAAAACAGATAGTTGTAAATTTATATGGATTAAGAAAAAGATGATTAAGTGTGATAAAGATATTATTAGAGAAGGCCTGACTCTTTTAGAAGATAAAAAATATTCAGAGGCATTAAGTATTTTTGAGAAAGCTCAAAAATTTTATGCAAAAGAAAAATCTGACGAAAATGTATCAATAGTATTGAGCTTGTCTGGTATGATTAAATATCTTCAGGATAAAAATAAATGTAATGAAGCTTTAAAAATTATTAATGATGCAAGATATTTAGCACAATATTCCAAAAATAATACTGCTAAAATTGTTAATGAATATGCATTGGGAACAATCAATTTTGGTGAAGGTGCAAAAGATGTGGCACTTATGCATTTTGACAATGCAAAAAATATTGCAATGATACATGGGGATGAACTTTCTATTATGGGTTATGTTTTGACACGTACCAAACAAATAAAAAACGGTATGGAATTTACATTACCTGTTAAAAGCGACCCATTAGTTTCACTTGTAAAAATTGGCCGCTCCATTACGGCAGTGACTGATATTAACGTACTTTTAAAAGTTATTGCAGAAGAAACAAAGATTGCGATACAAGCTGACAGATGTACAGTTTTTCTTTTAGATAAAGAAAAAAATGAACTCTGGAGTAAAGTAGCACTTGGTATGGATAGCCAGGAAATAAGATTTCCTGCGAATAAGGGTTTAGCGGGATATGTCGTACAAACAGGTGAACCTCTAAATATTACCGATGCATATAGTGATTCCAGATTTAATCCTGATATTGATAAAAAAACAGGTTATACAACAAAAACAATCCTTTGTATGCCTATCAAAAATAATAATAAAGAAATTATAGGTGCTTTTCAGGTATTGAATAAACTTGGAGGAGTATTTACAAAAGGTGATGAAGATTTACTTGTTGCAATCGGAGGAAATGCATCTATTGCACTTGAAAATGCCCAGTTATTTGAACAGCAGAAAGAACTTTATAAAGAACAAAAAGAAATTTTTGAAAGTTTTATTGATACACTTGCAACCTCAATCGATGCACGTGATAAAATTACTGCTGGTCATTCAAGTCGTGTAAAACTTTACTCAATGCTTTTGGTAGAGCATCTTGGATGTGATGAAAAGTTTAAAGAACTTGTAGAAAAAGCTGCAATTTTGCACGACATTGGAAAAATCGGTATCAGAGATTCTGTTCTTCAAAAAGAAGGAAAACTTACAGATGATGAGTATAAACATATTCAAGAACATGTAAAAATTACTCATGATATTCTTGATAAAATTTATATGTCAGATGATTTTAAAACAATAACTGAAATTGCATGCTCACATCACGAAAAATATGACGGTTCAGGATACTACAGACATTTAATCGGTGAAGATATTCCATATGGCGGCAGAATTCTTGCTGTTGCAGATGTTTTTGATGCAATTACATCAAAACGTCATTACCGCGATAAAATGCCTATTCAAAATGTTATTGATATTTTAATTTCTGGTAAAAACAAACATTTTGACGGTAAACTTGTTGACGAATTTTTGAATATATCTGTAGACAAAATCATAAGAGTATTTTTAACAGAAAACCATCATTGTTTTAAAGAAGAAGATTGTGAAATTTTAAAACACTTTAATTTAAAAAATATTTATGATTTTATTACAAATGAGAATGATGAAAATAAGCATGTTGCTGAATTGTTTAATTTTTATTATTCAGGGAATATATAGTAAATGAGAAAACTTATTAATACAATTTTCATAATGACTTTAATGGCTGCTCCGGTCCTAGCCGCCGAACAGTTTAATTCTACTTCGGGATTTGATGCGATTTCACCTGCCAGTCCTTTTAATCCTTCACCCGTAAATACTATCGCTCTGCCTGTTAAGAAAGCTACTCTTACTCATAACAGTATTCACAATCAATATGTATATGCTTTTGACAGATTCATGCAAAGTAATGTAAAAGCCGCATACCGCGATTTTAAAGTCCTAATTGAAACTATGAATAATAATGATTACGCATATATGCAAATGGCCGAGAAAATGGCTGATATCGGTTTGTTTAATCTTTCAGACTTAGCTTCATCTAAAATTGATGATAAAAGTATATCTGACTATTTAATAGAAGATATTAAAATGTATTATTACCCTTCAAAAAAATTAAAAACTGATGATGAAATTTATTTAGGCGAAGTTTTTTCAAATATAATTTATAATGACCAAAGCAGAGAAGCGACTTTAGAACTTGTAAAAAATACAACTCTTATGTCAGAATCCGATTATGCAAATTATATCGCTGCTCTTGGTTATTTAAAATCCAATGATTTTGCAGATGCATCTATTTATATCGATAAAGCAATTAAAATGAATCCGCAAAATTTGAATTATAAAAAATTAAAAGCAGAAATTTTATCTCAAGGTAAAAAACCTCAAAATGCTCTTAAAATGGTTGATTATATTAAAGCTCAAAAGCTTTATTCAACTGATTTTACAAGAAAAGTAAGTTCATTAGAACAATATGTTCTGTATAAATCTAAGAAAAATTATTCTGAAAAAATGTACCATTTAGGCTGTTATTATTATTATGAAAATGAACCGGCAAAAGCTATACGATCATTACAAAGTGCGCTAAGTACAAAAAAGAAACTTAATAAAGATGTTTATGCAATATTATCAAGAGTATATTTTGATTCTAAAGACTACGAAAAAGCTCAAGATTCTGCTTTAAAAGCACATAAATTAGATTCTAATAATGTAACAGCTTTACTTGTATTAGGAGATTTGAGTTTTAGAACCTCTGATTATAAAAATGCTTTAAAATATTATAAAAACGCTGAAAATAACGATAAATCAACTTCAATTATCCCAATTAAAATTGCATTAACATATGAACAGTTAAATAAAGAAAAAAAAGCTTTTGAAATTTATGAAAAAGTATTAAAAACTTATAATGATTGTTATATAGCATATTACAAAACTGCATTAAAAGATAAATCTAAAGAAATTGCATATTTAAAAAAAGCAGTAGCAATTAATATGAATTTTAAAGATGCTTGGATTGATTTAGGCAGAACTGCATTAGAACAAGAAAATTTTATTGATGCAAAAAAATATTTATCTATAGCTAAATATATTGACGAAAATGATTTTAGATATTATTATTATCAAGGATTGCTTGCAAAAAAACAAGGATTAGACGGAATTCCTTATTTTAAAAAATCTGTAAGTTTAAATCCGAATTTTCAACCTGCAAAAGAGGAATTAAATATATGAAAAAAAATATTTTAATAGTAGAAGATCATGAATTAACAAGATTTGGACTTAAAACAACTTTTGAAGGTGTTGATTATGTCGAAAATATCTATGAAGCAGATTCAGCAGAAAAAGCCATTGATATTTTCAATAAAAATAATATTGAAATAATAATAATGGATTTAGGATTGCCTAATATGAACGGTATTGAAGCAACCAGCCAAATTCGCTCTTCAAATAAAGACGTGAAAATAATTATTTTAACATCTCATAATGATGAAAAAGAAGTTTTACACAGCCTTAAAGCCGGCGCAAATGCATATTGTTCAAAAGAAATAAATCCACAAAGACTTATTGAAGTTGTGCGCTCTGTAGCAGACGGCGCTGCATGGTTTGATCCCAGTATTGCACACATTGTTTTAAAAGCCAGTGCAAATTCTCCAATATTTGAATCAGAGAACAATGCAAAAAATTATGACTTAACTGCACGCGAAGCACAAATTTTAAAACTTATGACAGAAGGTTATAGCAACATGGAAATCGCTCAAATGCTTGTCATAAGTATCAATACTACAAAAGCACACGTTGCAAATATTTTGCAAAAATTGGAAGTCGATGACAGACTTCAAGCAGCCCTAAAAGCACTGAAATACAAAATAGTATAAAAAAGATACTATTCCCTCCCATACCTAACTAAAGGAGAAACAATTGACAAACGTTCTGTTAGTTGATGACAATTCTAAATACTTGAAAGATGCACTTCCATTTTACGGGTATGAAGTGCAGACAGCGTTTGATGGAATTCAAGCATTAAAAACACTTGATAAAAACAATGGTATTGACATTGTGCTTCTTGATGTTATGATGCCTAATATGGATGGATGGCAAACTTTAAAAGCTATTCGTTCAAACGAAAAAACAAAACATTTACCTGTAATTATGCTTACAGCAGTAAATGAGGACCAAAAAATGGTCGCCGGACTAAAAAACGGTGCCGACGATTATATTGTAAAACCATTTATTTTACCCAATTTACTTGCAAGAATGGAAGCAGTTCTCAGAAGATGCTGCATTTCTAAAAATCTAAAACCTGAAAAAGAGAACATTTTAAAACCATTAACCTCAAAAGAAAAAGAAGTTTTAGACTACGTGGCACAAGGTTTTTCAAACAAAGATATTGCAGAAAAAATGTTTGTAAGAGAAGTTACTGTAAAAACTCACCTAAACAGTATATTTAAAAAATTAAAAGTTACCAATAGAACGCAGGCTGTATTGCTTGCAAAGCAAATTTAATAGGAGAATTAAATGATAGATTATACAAAAGAAGAATTAGTGGAATTATTAAGAAAAAACCCTGAAAGATTTAACGAATGGAAAATTGAACAGGAAGAAATTGATTTATCTGAAGTTGATTTTTCCGGTATTAATTTGAGTGAAATCGATTTTTCTGACATTGATTTGAATTCAAGCTCTTTTGCTGACTGTGTTTTGAGCTTTGTGAATTTTACAAATACAGATTTAACATCAGTTGATTTTACAAGAGCACGTGTATTGGAATGTGATTTTACAGATGCACTTTTAACAGGTGCTGATTGTAGTTATGCCGAAATGACTTATTGTAATTTTTCAGATGCTGATATGGCTGGATGTATTTTATCAGAAACTGATTTATCAAATTCAGATTTAACAGCATCTGTAAACCTGAATGCCTCTCGCTATGATGATGATACAGTATGGCCGGATGATGATATGCTGCCTGAAGATTTTGACGGAACAGGACATAAAGATTTATCATCACTACAAGATGACGATGAAGATACTGTTTCTTCAGATTGGTAAAAAAAATTGACTTCTTGAAATAAATGACTAAAATATTATCAGAGGGATATAATGCGTTTAGTAGAAAAATTAAAAGAGTTTGAAAATCAATACATGTTTATAAAATGGGCAACCGGTGGAGAATATGGAAAACTTATTTATGCCGGAGATGATTTTATAGAATTTAATGTTATAGATGTTGATTCAATGGAATATTCTGAGACAGTTTTAATACACAGTCCTTTAATTTTGGAAGTTGCAATCGGCGGGGCAGATGTTCAGCGTATTGTTGCCGAAGTCTCTTCAAAGTTGACTCTTGAATAGTATTATATATGTTTTTTGAAAAAAATACATATATTTGTGTATTCATATTTGTAAAGAAAAAAAATATAATGTTTACAATACAATATGTTTATTATTACATGTGGATATAAGGACGGATAAAAATTGTTAAATAACTTTGAAAGCTTTGATAACTCTGAAACATCAGCAAGAAAATCGGCACTTATACAGGAAAGAGTCGGACTTGTTTCGACACATATGTATAAGCAATTTTTAGATTACCAGCATGCAAATGTAAACACAAGCGAAATTTTTTCAAGAATGCTTGATAATCTTCAAATTGTTGTGGATACATTAAAGGAAGCGTTTTCATCAAGAAACATTACAACTCAAAATATTTATGTAGATACTGATCCTCAGCGTTCAGTTGTTATTGTAAATATCTTGTGGCATAAAATGAGTTTTACAACTCGTTGTAACTATCAACCTCAGGCATTATACAGAGAAGACGGTCAGCATCTATTTTCAAGCAGAATAATGGCAATTAAAGGTAATTATTATGAACTTATGAAAGGTGTAACAGACCATGATGAAGAAATGGGTAAACTTCTTGATAATGAAGTTGCATCTTTATTTATTCCGCCTGAATCTACTCAAAATTCCATTATGAAAATTCGTCATTTACCAAATCGTGAATTTTATCTTAATCAGGTTGATGCTCCGCGTGAATTTGTTTTGAAAGTTGTAGAAACAATATGTGGCGGCGGTTTCTACCATGAAGAAGGTGCCAGAAAAAGTTTTAATATATAGGGTTGAAATTTCTTAAAAGAGAGTTATAATATAAATATAAGGGCGAGAGGATTGCCGTCCTCTCTTTAAAAGCCCCGTTAATTGGATTTAAGCACTAATATTATCAGTAAGATAAGCGTTAGTGCTTTTTCAGTTATACTGAATTCCATCTTCATCACCTCCTTTCGTCGTTTTACTGATTTATAGTCCGTTCGCCGAAAGCAAGGTAATTAGGCTTACCCGCTTTTATAATACATCTTGAACAAGAAAATGTCAATATTATTAAAATTAGATATTAAAAAACTTATAAAGTAATGGACTTTTTCGCATTCTGTATAAAAAGACAACAAAAAAGCTCCCCAATAGGAGAGCTTTTTAAATATTATGAGATTGCCACATCATGCTCCGCAACTTGGTTGCTCGCGTTAAACGGGTCTACGGTTTGTGCCTGCAATGGCTGTGCCATTTTGTCACAAAGCCTCGCCCTCTGCTCGCAATCCGCTATTTGCTTAACGCACCGGCAACAGCTACTGCAACTGCAACAGTTGCACCAACCATCGGATTGTTACCCATACCGATTACGCCCATCATTTCTACGTGTGCCGGAACTGATGATGAACCTGCAAATTGAGCATCACCATGCATTCTGCCCATAGTATCTGTCATACCGTATGAAGCAGGACCTGCTGCAACGTTATCAGGGTGTAAAGTTCTTCCAGTACCGCCGCCTGATGCTACTGAGAAGTATTTTCTATCATTTTCCCAGCACCATTTTTTGTAAGTACCGGCAACAGGGTGTTGGAAACGAGTCGGGTTAGTTGAATTACCTGTAATAGAAACATCAACACCTTCTTTTATCATAATTGCAACACCTTCGTTTACATCATCAGCACCGTAGCAGCGAACAGCAGCTCTTTCACCTTCTGAGAATGGTGTTTCTTTAACAACTTTTAATTCGCCTGTTTTGTAATCATATTTAGTTTCAACAGCTGTAAAACCGTTAATTCTTGCGATTACATAAGCTGCATCTTTTCCAAGACCGTTCAAGATTACTCTTAAAGGTTCTTTTCTAACTTTGTTAGCATTTCTTGCAATACCAATAGCACCTTCAGCAGCGGCAAAAGATTCGTGACCTGCTAAGAAACAGAAACATTTAGTTTCTTCTCTCAAAAGCATAGCCGCTAAGTTACCATGACCAATACCAACTTGTCTTCTGTCACCTACAGAACCCGGGATTGCAAATGCTTGCAAGCCTAAGCCGATAGCCTCAGCTGCTTCAGCAGCAGATTTAACTTCTTTTTTCAATGCAATAGCACAACCTAAAGTATATGCCCAAACTGCGTTTTCAAATGCGATAGGCTGAATACCTTTAACAATCGCATCAACATCAATTCCTTTTGATACGCATAAATCGCGAGCTTCTTCCAAGTTTTTGAAACCATATTCCGGTAAAACTTTTTTCAAAGAAGCTTCACGTCTATCTTGTCCTTCAAATTTTACTGTCATTTTTATTTTCCTCTTAATTTTTTGTAACGTTATCCTTTTCCTAGGACCTAACCCCTCACCCGAAATGCTAAACTCATTCTTCGTCAAGCATTTCTACCCTCTCCCGCAAGGGGCGAGGGAATGAGAAGATTATTCTTCACGCGGGTCAATATATTTAACCGCATCAGCAAATCTGCCGTAAGTACCGGTGAATTTTTTCATAGCTTCAGTAGCATCCATACCTTTTTTAACAGCTTCCATAAATTTGCCAAGGTTAAGGAATTGGTAACCGATAACTTCGTCATTTTTATCCAAACCAAGTTTAAGAATGTATCCTTCTGTCAAAGAAAGATATCTTACGCCTTTTTGCTTAGTTGAGTGAATAGTACCTGTCATAGAGCACAAGCCTTTACCTAAATCTTCAAGACCAGCCCCAACAGGAAGACCGTTTTCAGAGAACGCAGATTGAGTTCTGCCGTAAACGATTTGTAAGAATAACTCTCTCATTGCAACGTTAATAGCGTCACAAACAAGGTCAGTATTCAAAGCTTCAAGGATTGTTTTACCAGGAAGGATTTCACCTGCCATAGCTGCAGAGTGTGTCATGCCTGAACATCCGATAGTTTCAACAAGAGCTTCTTGAATAATACCGTTTTTAACATTAAGAGTTAATTTGCAAGTCCCTTGCTGAGGTGCACAACATCCACAGCCATGAGTAAGACCTGAAATTTCTTCGATTTTTTTAACCTTTGTCCATTCACCTTCTTGAGGAATAGGAGCAGGTTCACCTTTTACGCCGCGTTTAACACAGCACATTTGTTCTACTTCGTGTGTAACTTGTATACGATCCAACATTTTCTATACTCCCTTCGGTTATATACAAGTTTTATTTTACGTGCTAAAAGCCTCTAGTCAAGCATTAAATATCGTTAAACCATCTAAAATAATATGCAGAATTACCTAATCTTTTGTATAAGCCAATTTCTTCTGCATCATATGCAAATTCAATTTTTTCATTTGTAAGTTGAGCAGTATTGCTGACGGCCGTAGAAAAATCACAAACAACAATTTTCCATTGAGTTTTTGCATCAAATCTTATATAAAAATCATAACATCCATCAAATTTATTTGAATAAATTACTTCTGATACATCTAAATTCAAATGATGACATATAAGTTGTTTTAAGTCACTAACAACAAATTCATTTTCTATTTCGCGTTTTTTAAATTGAATATCAAATTTTGTAATATTATAAATTTCGCCATTTTTATTCAGCACCAAATTATAGTCGACTAATTGCAAAACGCAATCATCATCCAAAAAAATTGAATTTTGTTCAATTAGTTTGCTAAACTGATTTTTGTCTAACGTTATTTCTTTAAATGAATACATAAATGAAAGCTCCGTTTGTAAAGTTATATTACTATATTTTTTATCTATACATATATATTATTCAGTATACTGAAAAATGTCAACATTTAGACTAATAATTTATACAATATACTTATGATTAAAAATAATGTTTCATTATTAATAGGAATGAGAAAATTGACAATAGCAGAAACTGCTAAGTTAGCAGGCTTGTCCTATAATACGGTATATAGCCTTTATCATGATGAGACGCTAGGTATAGAATTTTTAACTCTAAATAAATTATGTAATGTTTTAGAGTGCTCAACAAGTGATTTGTTTAAACATATTCCAGACTAAAAACTGTTAAGTTTTATGTACAAAAATTTATATCATACAGAATTATACTTATTTATAATGAGTAAAATCGCAATATACTATAAAATCTAATAATATTATTATTATGTTAAAGAATAATATCTCTACTATTATTGGAAAACGAAAAATGAATATTGCAGAGACCGCTAAAATTGCAGGTTTAGGGTATAATACTGTTTATAATTTGTATTATGATAAAACGTCAGGTATCGATTTTGCAACAATAGATAAGCTTTGTCTTGCTTTAGATTGTACACCAAATGATTTATTATTATATATAGAAAATTAATATTTATCTAAATCTTGACTTATTATTAATTTGTAGATATGATTAAAATGGGTAAGCCCATTATCACAGTCCATAACTTTACGGAACAAACTATAAATTTGAATAACTGTAAAGAAAGGAGGTGATGAGTTGATAATTGCAATTACAGCAAAAGAGTTAATACTAATCTTAACGATAATATTAACTCTTAAATCAACAAAATAGGGGCTTTTAAAGTGCGGACTGCAATCCGCACGCCCTTATATTTATATTATAACTCTTTTTTTATAAATTTCAACCCCTTTGATGTGGCACTTTTTTCAGATTAGTAGGTTGGGGCTTTTAGCCCAACAATTATAATTAAAGGAGCTATGCACCCCTTTCAACCCGTACAAAATATGTTCCCCTCCCTTGGGGGAGGGTGTCCGTAGGACAGGAGAGGGTTAATCATGTGGGGATTATGCATCCCCACACCCAATAATTTCCCAGCAAACAACATGGTACTTTCTTGTACCGACAAGAAAGTACCGCAAAGAAGCTCTCGACCTACACTACACTCACTAATCAATTGTAATTGCTCAATCTAAAGCTCGCAAACTCACGTCATGCTGAACTAGTTTCAGCATCTCATAATAACTTATCGTTCAGACAATGCTCGCTTCGTTGTTATTTCGCAAACATTGATTGTTCGTTCCGCTAATGGTCGAACCATCAATACAAATTGCCACAAAGTAGATTAGTAGGTTGGGCTTTTAGCCCAACAATTATAATTAATATATTAATCTTGACTTATTATTAATTTGTAGATATGATTAAAATGGGTAAGCCCATTATCACAGTCCATAACTTTACGGAACAAACTATAAATTTGAATAACTGTAAAGAAAGGAGGTGATTTAGATGATATTCGCAGCTAGCGAAAAAGCACTAATTATAATTTTAATAATCATAATAGTGCTTTCATTAATCTAAAACGGGGCTTTTGAAGGGGCAAGCGTCAACTTGCTCCGCCCTTATATTTATATTATAACTCTTTTTTTATAAATTTCAACCCCTTTGATGTGGGACTTATAGCAAGTCAATTAATTTTTATCTCTGTCTATAATTTTGTTATTATTTCCCCAAACAAAGGACGAACGAATTTCTTCACCAACTTTTTCAATCAAATGATCAGCATTTTCTTGTCTGAGTTTATTAAAGTTTTTGCAGCCTGATTCCATTTCTGTTAAAAATTCATTTGCAAAACTTCCGCTTTGAATATCTTTTAATAAATCTTTCATGGCCTGACGGGATTCTTGACCAACAACTTTTGGACCGCGAGTCATATCACCATATTCTGCCGTATTTGAAATAGAATAACGCATATCAGCAAGTCCTCCTTGATTTATCAAATCAACAAGAAGTTTCATTTCATGTAACACTTCAAAATATGCCATATATGGAGAATATCCTGCTTCTACAAGAACTTCAAATCCGGTCTTAATCAATGCGGAAACTCCGCCGCAAATCACAGCCTGTTCTCCAAACAAATCAGTTTCTGTTTCTTCTTTAAACGTTGTTTCTATAATACCGGCACGTCCGGCCCCTATAGCTGATGCATAAGATAGTGCAACTTCTTTAGAATCTTTTGAAGGGTCTTGATAAACTGCAATTAACGAAGGGACACCGCGTCCAATTTCAAATTCACTTCTTACTGTATGACCGGGACCTTTTGGAGCAACCATAATTACATTAACTCCATCCGGTGCTACAATTTTTTTGAAATGAATATTAAAACCATGTGAGAACATTAAATATTGGCCATTTCTCAAATATGGTTTAATTTGTTCTTCGTATACTTTTGCCTGAATTTCATCAGGAATAAGAATTTGAACAATATCAGCATATTTTACGGCATCTTCAATGGACATTGTTCTGAATCCGTAAGCTTTAGCTTTTTCATCTGATTTTCCGCCCAATCTTAATCCCAAAACAACATCACATCCGCTGTCTTTCAGATTCATTGATTGACCATAACCTTGAGAGCCAAACCCGATTACTGCAATTTTTTTTGTTTTTATTAAATCTGTATTAATATCTTTATCTAAATAAATTTTTAAGCTATCCATTTTACTGCCTCCGCAATAATTTTATCACAAAAACTTATTTAATTTGATGAAAGTTCTGTAAATTGAAATATTTGCAGTACGTTTTCAGTCTGCTTAATTTGTTTATAAAAATCTTTAATCAAAACGCATTGAGTTTGAATGCAATTCAAATTTCTTTCATGAAGATATTTTTCTAATTCATCAGCATTTTTTGTGTACTGACGATGTTTTAAAAACGCATTATATTTTGTTTTTCGGGCAGAAATTTGAGATAATGCAAAATTCAAAATTTCGTCATATGAAATATCATAACCTAATGACATATCTATTATAAAATTGTTATTATCGTTTGTTGTTATTGATAAATAAGCTTCTATACCATGTTCTCCATCAAGAACGTAACGGTTTTTATAATAATTATTTAGGCCGGCAAATATTGGCTCTTTGTATTCATTTTTTGTTCTTTCTAACGATGGTTTAAAAAGATTTTTTAATTCATAATTATAAAGCGCGGCAATATCTTTTGCGTCAGAATTCTGACAATTTCTAAAATCTGCTTTTTTATTAGTTTGAGGTTTAAAATTATCAAGCTTCCACAAGTTTTCATAACTGCATTGGCGGAATCCGCAGCCATTCATAAACAAATCAAGAAGTTCATCATGAGTTTGATCTACAAGTACGGCAAATGTTAACGCTCCTTTGGCACCAAATCTTGCAATAATAAATTCTACAAGTTGTTTTCCATATATACTTTGTTTAAATATTAAACGTGTAATATTAATCTTATACGGATTACCGCTGGTTGGTACAATCGTAATCATCCCTAAAATTTCATCGGCTTCGAGTAAAATATATGTTTCAGGCAATGTTTTATATTTTAAAGGTAAGACAGCATGAAAAGTATTACGGACTTCTTTTAATATCTCAAATGAGTATTTATCGTATGAAGCCAGTTGTTTTATTTTAGGTGCATCAAAACAGTTCAATCTTCTAATAATTGTCATATAATTATTATATACATTATTTAAAATCTTTTCAAGTTTGTGATAAAATTTTTTTGAGGATTATATGAAAACAGCTGTTATACAAGATGAAAAAATAGTTATAAAAGAAACCGAAACAATAAAGCTTAGTGGTAAAAGCGGTGCTATTGTAAAAGTTTTGGGATGCGGATTATGCGGCTCGGATATTGTTAAATTTGTTCATAAGATTTCTAAAAACGGAACGGTTTTGGGTCATGAAATTGTTGCTCAAATTGTTGAAATTAATTCTGAAACTGATTTTAAAGTTGGTGATGTTATTGTAACTTCACATCATATTCCATGTGGAAAATGTGTTTATTGCAAACATGGAAATGTTTCTATGTGCGAACATTTTAAATCTACTAATATCAGACCCGGCGGGTTTTCGGAATATGTTTATCTAAGTGAAGAACATCTTCAAAATGTTGCACATTTAAAACCTGAAAATCTTACTGAAATTGAAGCTTCATTTTATGAACCTTTAGGATGTATTATAAGGGCAGTTAAACGTGCAAGCCTTTTAGAAGATGATATTGCACTGGTTGTCGGATTAGGCTCAATCGGAATTTTAACTGCTCAAGCTTTAAAAGCATATGGCATAAATGTTGTTGGATGTGATTTATTGCCGGAAAGAATTGATTTTTTGAAAAATCTTGGCATAAATGCTGTTAATGTAAAAGATTTAGGACAAGATTTTGTTGCAGACGGTATTTTTATGACATCCGGCGCTGATAAAGCTGTTGATACAGCATTAAAATACATTAGAAATGGGGGGAAAATACTTGTTTTTTCAAGTACACCTCATGATGAAACGTCATATCCAAATAATGAAATTTATTATAGAGAATTAACCGTAATGGGCAGTTATTCACCATCACCGGATGATTTAAAAGATTCGTTAGAACTTTTACGCACCGGCAAAATAAATGTCAAAGAAATTTCAACAGAATACAAACTTGAAGATATTCAAAAAGCTTTTGATGATACAATGAATAATAGGATTATGAAAGCATATATAAAAATAAAGGAATAAAGAATGCGCGCAATTCAATATTATGGGCCACAAAACATAAAGTATGAAGAAGTTATGGTAAAACCGCCTGAAGAAGGTGAAGTTGTTGTAAAAGTTATGTCTGCCCTAACCTGCGGAACAGATGTAAAAACTTTTCGCCGGGGTCATCCCGTACTTATCAAATCAGTTCCATCCGGCTTCGGACATGAATTTTCAGGAATTGTCGAAAAAGTAGGCAAAGGTGTTGAAAATGTAAAAGTCGGTGACAGAGTAGTTGCGGCAAATTCAGCGCCATGCGGACACTGTTTTTATTGCAGACATGAAGAATATAATTTATGCGAAAATCTGGATTTATTAAATGGCGCATATGCAGAATATATAACCGTTCCGGCAAGAATTGTTGAAAAAAACATGTTAATTTTACCGGACAATTTAAGTTTTGATAAAGCCGCATTTTGTGAACCTTTAGCCAATGTAGTTCATGGTGTTGAAAGAACAGATATAAAAGCTGGACAAACTGTGGGAATTATTGGAATAGGACCTATTGGGTTGATGTTTGCTCGTCTTGCAAAACTTAAAGGGGCGCGTGTTATTGTCGCAGGCAGAAACCCCCTAAAATTAAAAGCAGCAGATGAATTTGCGCATGCAGATGAAATCATTGACTTAACAAAATATCCCAATCCCGAAAAAATATTTAAAGAATATACCGAAGAGCACCGCGGACTTGATGTAGCGGTGGAATGTGTCGGATTACCTGAGATATGGGAAAGAATTTTTTCTTGTGTAAGACCCGGCGGTACTGTTCATTTCTTTGGCGGCTGCAAATCAGGTTCAACAGTGACTTTTGATACTACAAAAATGCATTATGGCGATATAAAATTAATGAGTGTATTTCACCATACTCCAAAGTATTTTAGAATGGCACTTGATTATATTGCATCCGGTGATGTCGAAGTAGAAAAACTTATTACAGACACATTACCGCTTGAAAAAGTTGAATACGCTATGCAGCAACACATAGAAGGCAAAGCAATAAAATTTTTAATAAAGCCATAATTTAGGTGGGATAAGTGGTAACGTTCCCACCGGTTGGTACACAATCTAAATTAATTTTGTAATTTTTACATAAAATCTAGACCTACCCGACTCTAGCAAAAAAAAAGACTCAATAAGAGTCTTTTTTCTGTTATATATAAACCTACATTCACATCATATCTTCAGCTTCATCAGGATCTCGAAGATTAGTAGAAATTACTGATTGATAAAATAATATATCTTTATCGATAGTATTTGGTTTTTTAAATCCGTTCGCATCTATTATTGCTCCAACACAAGCTCTTTCATCATTATATGAAACATTACCGCCTCTTATTTCAGATGTCATACCTTCGCTTAATGAAGAGTCCGATTCAAAATTAGCATTTGACATACAATTAGATTCATATCCTATTATGATATTAACTCCATCAGCTGTTGTCACTCCTGCAAGTTCAATTCCTTGATGAGTTTTGACTAAAGCAAGATTTAATGAATTTGTAGTATATATTGTTGATTCAGCAAATGTCAAACCGGAAGAATCATCTCCAGCTCTTTTAAGTCTATGAGGCCTCAACAAGTCTATGGCAGAATCTGTTTTATTGCCAGAAGAAGTCTGTTTTGCACCTTCCTGTTTAAATTCTTCAACAAAACAAGAAGATAATTCATTTTCACTACATACTTTCAAAATTTTAAGTTCATTTTTAAGATTAAGAACAAAATCCCCTGTATTAGAACATTCTGACAAAACTCCTTTTGCATGAAGCATATTAATAGCTTGAGAAAGCTTACTTTGTGCAGCTTTTCTTTGATTTTCGTAAACTGTGTCATTGATCTTATTAATTAATACAGGCATAGTAATAGCTGCCACAACACCGATAATGCCGAGGGTAATTAAAACCTCTGCCAAAGTAAATCCAGAGCAAATTTTAACCTTTCGGCGGGGTGAAAAAACCTCCGCCAAAGTAAATCCGGAGCAAAATTTAACCTTCCGGCGGGGTGAAAAAACCTCCGCCAAAGTAAATCCGGAGCAAAATTTAACCTTCAGGCAGGGTAAAAAAACCTCCGCTAGAGTGAAATCTGCGCCTCGCAAAAAACAATACTTATGAGATTTAGCCTGCACAACATCCTCAAAACCCTTTCCTAGTAAACATTTCCGCCTAAGGTGGGGGGGGGGGGGGGTGTAATCCCAAATAAAAAACCAAACATAATACAACACCTTTCTTTACTAATTATAACAAATTTATTATAAAGTGTCAATTGTATATAAGTCCCATTATATTAAATAGTAAATTGCATAAAAATATCGGGGAAGGGACTCGAACCCTCAAGGTTTCCCACATGAACCTGAATCATGCGCGTCTACCAATTTCGCCACCCCGACATGGTTAACTATTCAATTTTCACTATCTTGTTACATCAATGTGGCTCAATGCGTTCCACGCCCTCTCCTCGGAAGATACTTAATCTTCCTCGTCGGCAGAGTGCCACCCCGACATAACAGTTTTATTCAATTTTTAAGATTCTGAAACAAGTTCAGAATGACAAAAATTTATTCACTTTATTTTCCTAAAAAATTCATCAGAAATCAACTGTGAATATTTATTTTTTTCATTTGCGGAAATTAATAGGCGCGACTTGCCATCCGAACTTTGTGCTACAGATACAATTCCGCCTACATCACCTATCGGAAGTTTTTTTACACGAGCTTCAAATTTTACATATGGAACATCTTTTCCATAAGAATGCATTGTGCCATGCTTTGTTACTTTTAAATCATCAACCGATATTGCCTGATATTTGACTTTGCTTAAAGCTTTTTGTAACTTTTCTTCAACATTATCAGATTTTATATCATCTGTAGTCAAAATTACTTTATCACCGGAATCTACTACAAACATTTTTTGTCCTGATGCCTTATGCTCCGCGACCACTGCATTATAACCCATGATTCCTGCGGCTTTTTCTATTTCAAATTCATCATTAATTTTCGAAAAATCACCAACTTTTTGTGCTCGTTCAAGCATGACATCATGTGATGGATTAAAATAATTTTTTATTAAACCACCGACAAATTCCCCGCCGCCAAGAGACATAAAGCCTATTACGGCCAATGTTAATAATAAAGCTCTTAATATATTTTTTAAACATCCCATGTTGAAATCTCACTTATGTTATATTATTATTATAACTATGACAAAATCAGAAATCAATCCAATAAATTCAGCAGACGTATCATTAGATGATTTAACATCATCAATGAAAGAATATTTAAAAGTAAAACATCAACATCCTGATAAAATTGTACTGTATCAGCTTGGTGATTTTTACGAAACCTTTTTTGAGGATGCATATACTATGTCAAAAGAGTTGGAATTAACTCTTACCGGACGTGAACAAGGCGGACTTGGCAGAATTCCTCTTGCTGGTATTCCTATTAAAGCTGTTAATAATTATCTTGAAAAACTTGTTCAAAAAAACTATAAAGTCGTAATTTGCGATCAATATGATGATATTAATGAAAAAGGTAAACCTACAATTAAAAGAAATATTGTTCGTGTTGTAACATCCGGAACTTTAACCGAAAGCGATTTATTAAAACAAAATTCCAATAATTACATATGTGCTTTATTTAATTATAACGATACATGGGGATTTTCATACGCAGATATTTCTACAGGCGAATTTAAAGTTACTCAAGCACCATTTAAGTCAATCCTATCTGAATTGACAAGAATATCACCGTCAGAAATAATTGGCCCTTCTGCAAAACAAGAAATTAAACCTTTCCAAATCGTTCCCGAAGAAAAAATCGATTTGCCAGATGAAATTACAAAATTTTATAATTGTACCAAAATTCCTCCTGAAGTTTTTGAAGAAAATTTTTCTTTAAATAATTTAAAAAGTGTATTTCAGACAAATTCACTTGAATCTTTTGGATACGATAGATATAAAATCGGATTTAGAGCTGCCGGAGCTTTATTGGCTTATGTTTGGGAAAACATGAAAAATAACGTTCCTAAATTTGAAAGAATTGAACCTTATGAACTTTCTGAATATTTGATTCTTGATGGAAATACACATAAAAATTTAGAATTAACAGAAACTTTAAGAGAAAAAAATAAATATGGCTCGCTTTTATGGGCAGTTGACAAAACCAGAACCAATATGGGTGCAAGATTATTGAAAAACTGGATTTGCCAGCCTTTGAAAAATGTTGAAGATATTATTAATAGACAAAATGCGATAAGTGAACTGGTTGATAAAAGTAATGAACGTTTAAATATTGGTAATTTACTTGAAAAAATATATGATATTCAAAGACTTGCAACCAGATTATCAAATAATTCGGCTAATCCAAAGGATTTTTTAAGTTTAAGAGATTCATTGTCAGTTTTACCTGAATTACTTGATGCTGTACAAAATTTGGAATATAATCCTCTAGCATCTATCGCAAAATATAGAGATGAAATTTCAGATTTTACACATCTTATCGACAGAACAATTTTAGAAAAGGCACCGGCATTAATTAAAGACGGAAACATTATCAAAGAAGGGGTTTCCGGAGATTTAGATTATCTTCGTGATTTATTGACCGGCGGTGAAAAATGGTTAAAAGAATTTGAAGAAAAAGAAAAAGAAAAAACCGGAATTAAATCTTTGAAAATTGGATTTAATAAAGTTTTTGGATATTTTATTGAAATTACGAATTCATATTTAAATCAAATTCCTCAAGACTACGTAAGAAAACAAACTTTAACAACAGCGGAAAGATTTATTACTGAAGAATTAAAACGTCATGAAGATGATGTGTTATCTGCTAAATTCAAATCCACAGAACTTGAATATAAACTATTTTGTGAATTTAGAGAATATTCAAAAGAATTTGTGTCCAAAATAAGAGAAATTGCAGAATGTATTGCCAATTGTGATGTTTATACATCACTTGCTGATATTGCTTGTGAAAATAATTACTGCAAACCAATAATTGATGATTCTGATGATTTTATTATTAAAAACGGACGTCATCCTGTATTAGAAAAGATTTTACCTCTCGGAGAATATGTTGCAAATGATTTACAGCTTAAATGTAATTCTTTAGAAGATACCCAATTTATGATATTAACCGGACCTAATATGGCCGGCAAATCTACTTATATGCGGCAAAATGCTTTAATTGCAATACTTGCGCAAATAGGTTCATGGGTTCCTGCTGACTATGCAAAAATTGGGATTGTAGATAAAATCTTTACACGTGTTGGCGCATCTGACGATTTAACACTTGGTCAATCAACATTTATGGTTGAAATGATTGAAACTGCTTGTATCTTAAACTCTGCAACAGAAAGAAGTTTTATATTACTGGATGAAATAGGACGCGGTACAAGTACATATGACGGAGTCGCAATCGCATGGTCTGTTGCTGAATTTATCGCAACAAAAATTAAAGCCAGATGTATTTTTGCAACTCATTACCACGAACTCAATGTAATGACAAACACTTATCCGCAAATCAAAAATTTCCGTATAACTATAAGTGAAGAAAATGGAGAAATTGAGTTTTTAAGAAAAATAGTTCAAGGCGGTGCAAGTAAAAGTTATGGTATTCAAGTTGCCAAAATGGCTGGACTGCCAGCAACAGTTGTTAAAAGATCTCAAGAATTAATGACAAGAATGCAAAAAGATAACGCTCAAAACCTTGCAACACGCAAACGCCCTGTTGATACACCAACTGTTGATATTCCGCAGCTAAACTTGTTTAATTAATATTTAAAATAAACTTAATTGTTCTTGTTTCGCAAAATGTTTTTCTAAATATGATTTTCTATGATAAGGAGAAAGTCCATACTTATCAATTGCTGCCATATGATCTTTTGTTAAATATCCGTTATTTTTAGCCCAGCCATACTGAGGATACTCCTCATCCAATTTTAACATATATCTATCACGTTCAACTTTTGCTAATATACTGGCAGCAGCGATAGATGCCGAACGTCCATCACCTTTTATAACATATTTTTGCGAAAATTTTAATCCCGGTATTTGAAAATTACCATCAACCAGAACCATCAATTTATCATAATCAGCTTCTTCTTCAACATCTTCAACAGCCTGACGCATTGCACCTAATGATGCTTGAAGAATATTTTTGCGTTCTATAACATCAACTCCTGCGTAAACTGTCGAATTTATCGTTTCATTTTTTATAATTTCATATAATTCTTCACGATGTTTTTTTGAAACTTTTTTGCTGTCATTAAGGTTTACAAGCCTTTCAATCAAATCTTTATTACGATTTTGAAAACAAACAGCACTGGCAAAAACAGCCCCGACTCCAGAGCCTCTTCCCGCTTCATCTGTGCCGATAACAGTTCTTTTCTGATTATAATCAAATGTAAATAGTTGAATTACCGGTGAATCTACCGTAAGTTTTGTTTTAAGTTTGCGGCTCGTTTTTTTATTACGGCTTTTTATTAATTTTTCATCACACATCGGTTCATGACCGAATTTATTACGAAATTCCATTTAAACCTCATCCAAAATAAACTTACCGATTTTACCTTCTCTAAAATCTCTTAAAACATATACAGAAGTTCTTTCAATATCCGGTTCACCACCTGCAATAATCCAATTACGGGCTTTTGCAATATCTTCAAGTGTTAAATTTTCCACTTTATAAAAATCTTTTGTAATTTGTGAATATTTTTCATCAAGCATACAAAGAAGTTCTTTTGCTACAACTTCATTAGAATAAGCGTTTTCAGAAACAGCATTCACAAAAGCGAGCTTTCTTGCGCGCATTTGGTCTTCCTGTTTCATCGGGATTATCCCCGGCGTATCAAGTAATTCCAGCTGCGGATTAATTCTTACCCACTGTTGTTGACGGGTGACACCTGCTTTTGCCCCGATTTTGGTTTTAGAAGAGCGTGTTAATTTATTTATAATACTGGATTTTCCCACATTCGGCATTCCGACAACCATAACACGCGCCGGTCTGCGAAGCAGACCTTTTTTCATTAACGCTTGAATACGCGGCTCTGATAATTCAACTGCTTTTTTTACAATATAATTTAAATCCTTGGAATTTTTTGCATCAGATTTTATAACAGGAAACCCTGTTTCTTCTTCAATAGCTTTTATAAACTTATTTAATTCTGTAGTATCTGTTAAATCAGCTTTATTAAGCAAAATTAAACGGGGCTTTTGACCTAAAAGCCCCGCAATATTATCGTAACTGCTTGAAAAAGGCAGTCTCGCATCAATAACTTCAATAACCGCATCCACTAACGACAATTGTTCTTTAAGCTTTCTTTCCGCTTTAGCAATATGACCGGGATACCAGTGTATGTGAAGTTTATCTTTTTTCAATTTTTTCCTTGATACGAGTAGCTTTACCAGAACGTTCTCTCAAATAGTAAAGTTTAGAACGTCTTACATCACCTTTTCTAAGAACAGTAATTTTTTCAATTCTTGGAGAGTTAAGCAAGAATACACGTTCAACACCAACACCTTGGAAAACTTTTCTAACAGTAATAGTTTTGTTAATACCAGCACCATGTTTTTTAATAACAGTGCCTTCGAAAGCCTGAATTCTTTCTTTGTTACCTTCAACGATTCTTACGAAAACCTTTACTGTATCACCAGGATTAGCATCAGGAAGGTTTTCTCTTAAAAATGGTTGTTCCAATTGATCAATAATAGGGTTCATTTTAAATTTCCTTTATAATTATATTTCGTACTTTTTTGAATTCCTTAAATCGATGTTCCACAAATACACCGACGCACGCATAATTATCGTAGAACAAATGAAGAAAAATTTCAAGCAGTTTTTAAGATTTTGTAATATAATTGAATCATGGCAGGCGATTACAAAAAATTATTGAATAAAAAAAAGAAAAAGGTATTTGCTGACCCTAAAAATATGGGTGTAAATATTGACAAAAATGAGTATTACGAGATAATTTTGTCAAATTCCGCACATCCAGAAAACATAAGGGACTTATATACAAGTTTACACAGAAATAGTCCCAATCAGTCATGCTGAACTTGCCTCCTTTTCCCAAAATCTATTGATTTTGTGGAAAATGGGTCCTCTTGGAGTGGTTTCAGCATCTCTCATCTATGAGACCCTGAAACAATTTCAGCATGACGTATAGAGGTGGTTTTGGTGTAAACTTGTATATAAGTCCCAAACATAAAGTCTTGACATTTAAGCTTGTTCGGGATAAATTAGTTTTACGAATGCGTGGGCATGTGGTGGAATGGTAGACACGCTAGTCTTAGGAACTAGTGCTAACGCGTGGGAGTTCGAGTCTCTTCATGCCCAAATATAAAACAGACAATGACTTTTGTTATTGTCTGTTTTATTTTGTACGTAAATATTATCCTGTCTTTTATTATGTTTATTGATTTTTAGCAGGTTCAAAAATGTAAAATCTATGCAACTTTTAAAGTATAGCCAAGTTCTTTTAGCACTTTTAATATAGTATCAAATTGAGGAGTTACTTCTCCTTTAAATATTGCATACAAATTGCTTCTTGAAATACCAGTTTTTCTGGAAAGATTTGAAATGTTGCCTTTCGCTCTTACTACATATTCTAATGAACGCACAAAGGCATTAAGATTTCCGTCTTGCAAATATTCTTCCAAATTTAAAGACAACCATTCTTTAATATCTTCTTCTGTTTTTAATTCATTTGCTATCATACCAGATAAGTCAAAATCTTTTATATTCTTCATTTTATATTCCTTTCAATTTAGTTATAATTTCTTTTGCTGTTTTAATATCTTTTACTTGCGATTTTTTATCACCGCCATTTATGAGTAAAACAATAATGTTATTTTTTATGGTGTAGTAAACCCTGTAACCCGAACCAAAAGTAAACCTAAGTTCGTATAAATATTCGTCAAGTTGTTTATAATCACCAAAGTTGCCATCTTTTAATCGGTCAAATCTCAACAAAATCCGCTTTCTCGTTGTTCCATCCAGTGATTTCAACCAATCTTTTATTGGCTCTTTGCCATTATCGTCTACATAATTTGAAATTGTATATCCTATCATATCAATATTGTACTATATCTAGTACAATGCGTCAATAGTTATAATATACTAGCAAATTTATTTTTTACGGGTTTTATGATAATGTAATACTAAGATTAAGGAGTATATTTGATGCAAGTAAATAGAATACAATCAATCAATCAATCGCAACAATCAACCAACTTTAAGGCGTTAAAAATAACAGAAAAAGGTGCAAAGGCTTTGAAAAAAGCTTTCGATCCCAAACAATTAGAGGAAGTTGCTAAATTAGGGGATGAATTAAAAAACACGAAGCATTTTGATTTAAATATTAGTGCAATTGGTGATGACTTATTTTATAAATTTAAACATAAGACAAATCCTAGACTTGACAGTGAAGCTCCACTTCACCCAAGATCTCTAAAAGGGGATAAATTAGACGCATACGGTATTGACCTTTTGGATTGTGGAGATATATATATTTATGGAAATTTAAGATTTCCGACCGCAAAAGAAGCAGGAGAAGCATATTCTAAATTATCAGAACACGCAGAAAAATGCTATCCTTTTCCTTACGCAACAAATTCATTTGATAAACTTAAGTGGGCAGTAGACTCAACAAAAATACTAGATAGAGCAACAGAATATACAGGAAGTGATGCTATAGTATATGGCGCAGGACCTTCTTCAGTTGTTAAGCAATCTAAACAAATTCAACCGACTAAAACTGTTAAGGTATCAAAACCATCAATAACACAGCGAATTAAAAATGCATGGCAAGCATTAAAAGGTAACTAATCTTTTAAAATATCTTTGATTTCATGGAGAAGTGCTCTAATCTCGGAGTAGTCAAAAGTTCGAGTTGCGACAACTCTCTCCCAAATATAAAACAGACAATGACTTTTGTTATTGTCTGTTTTATTTTGTATGAATATGGACGAGAACTCCGTTTTGGAGTTCGGCGACCTGCGAGCTGAGTGCGCAGTGTCCGAAACGATGATAGTCGGTCCGAAGGACTTAGTTTCGGACACGTAGGCACGTTATATGCGAGCAGGTCAAGAAGAGTCTCTTCATGCCCAAATTGAAAAGGATAGACCTTGTGTCTGTCCTTTTTTATTTTGAGTTAATATTGAAGAGACGAGAACTCACTGGACAGAGTCCAGTCTAGTTCGAGCGCGAGTGAGCTGAGGGCGGAGGAGTTTTCTTTGTAGCAAGCAAAGCTTGTGAAAAGAAAATCCGTAGGCCCGTTAAACGCGAACGAGCAAGCCAGTCTCTTCATGCCCAAATATAGACAATGACTTTTGTTATTGTCTGTTTTATTTTGTACGTAAATATTATCCTGTCTTTTATTATGTTTATTGATTTTTACCTGTTCGAAAAAATAAAAATTATGCAATTTCTAATTCATAACCGAGTTCCTGAAAAATTCTGGCAATTGTAGAAAATTTCGGTTCTTTTTCTGATTTAAAAATACTATATAAATGAGTTCGAGAAATTCCAACTTTTTTAGCAAATCCTGCAATACTATCTTTTGTTTTGATTACAATTTCTAACGCACGATAAAATGAATTGAAGTCACCGTCCTCAAGGTAGTCTTTAAGACTTGCATTGAGGTATAATTTTATATCTTCATCTGATTTCAAATCATTAACTATATAATTTTCTAAATCTATTGTATGCTTAAGTTCTTTCATTGTATGTTTCTCCATTCTTGAAGTATTTGTTTTGCCTTTTGGATATCTTTGCTTTGTGATGATTTATCACCCCCGTTTATGAGTAGGACAATAATATTATCAATTTCTGTATAATAAATTCTATAACCTGAACCGAATTTCAATCTCAATTCGGATATCTCATTATCAATTTTCTTATGATCTCCAAAATTATTTTCCAATAATCTTGTCAATCTTGATTGAATACGAGCTCTGTTAGCCTTATCCAATGACTCAAGCCAGTCAATAAACGGTACTTTATCATTAGATAGTTGAGCAATTTTGACAATTCTTTGTTCCATATCTATAGTGTACTCTATAGCAGACACAATGTCAATAGTTAGAATTTATTAGCAAAAAATTTTTTTTACAGTTTTTATGATAATATTAAGACAAGAAAGGAGTAATATATATGCAAGTAAATAGAATTCATTATCAACCGGCTATGAGACCAAATTTTAAAGGTTTTGCACATTTTCATGCTTTAAAAGATGGCGATTATGTACTTAATACAGACAAAATCATTAAGATACAGCCAACAAAATACAGTGAAGGCGAAGCTTTAGGGGCACAAATATTATTAGATAATAATACAAAAGTGGAATTGCCTAGTTATGTTTCATTTGATGATATTATTGAAACTATCTGTAACGCAGACCAAGATGATTATGATGACTTAGATTGTGAAGCATAAAATAATAAAACTAATAAGATTGTAGTATAATCTTATTAGGAGGTTTATATGAATAAAATCCAACCAATAAATTCAATTGACGCATTGGAAGTTTATAAAATTCTGTCATCTGAAAAACTTACAGACGCACAAAAAGCTCAATTTATAAAAAAGAATTCTACAACAATTAAAAATCTGGCTAAAACAAATATTTCAAAACAAGAATTTCAAGAAATGATGTCACACAGGCCTCTTATACGTTTTCGTCCGTTAAAAAACTCTTTCACAAAACAGGGCGATGATATTATGTTTGCAAAATCTGTCGGAATTACCAAAAAAGAAATTCGCCAATACATAAATTCAATTATAGACAATAATTTTGAAAATCAGCATCCAGAAAACATTGAAAAAGCAAAAGCATACGTCTATCGTCATGGCACAAAGGCTCAAGTGGTTTCTTTTTTAGAGTACGAACTTTCTGATGTAAGAACTACTCTTCAAAAGTTATACAAAACATTAGAGGATAATTCAGGCGGTCTTGCCGACTATTTTTCAAGACCAATTCATCGTATGGATAATATTACACTAGGAAAACTTTACAATACTATTGATAAAAGTTTAAAGAATTCTGCTGATGCAGGTTATATAAGCAAAGCCGACTTAAATTCGCATGCTGAATGGGCACTGGTAAGAATTTACCAGATACAAAATAATTCTAAACTTATAAAAGCTCTTGAAGTTTATAAAGATTTAGCCAACTGTTAACCACTCACCAAAATTTGTAAAATCTGTACCAATATCGTTCGGCTGGGCTACGTGCATAGCACCCCTCACCCAAATTTGTAAATTCGCAAGCTCATTAACAAATTTTACCCTCTCCCGCAAGGGGCGAGGGAATATTTATGAAAATCTTTTACCTACACAGTGATATTCAAAGCCGCGCTGTTTCAAGCGTTCACCGTCATACTGGTTTCTACCATCAAAGATTACGGGTTCTTTCAATAATTCTTTTACTCTGTCAAAATCAGGACGTCTGAACTCGTTCCATTCTGTTAAAAGTAGCATAAAGTCTGCGTTTTCAAGTGCTTCATATGAATTTTTAGCATAAGTGATTTTATCACCCCAGATTTGTTTTGCCTGTTCAAAACCTTTAGGGTCATATGCTTGAACTTTAGCGCCGAATTCTAACAAGAAATTAATGATTGTAATTGCCGGTGACATTCTCATATCGTTTGTTTTAGGTTTAAAAGTCAAGCCCCAAACTGCAACAGTTTTTCCTGATAAATTCATGCCGTAACGTGCAAGGATTTTATTTATAAAGATTACTCTTTGTTCTTTATTAACTTCATCAGCAGCTTCAATAAGCCTATGACCGCAATTATTGTCTTTTGCGGTTTTTAGTAAAGCTTTAACATCTTTCGGGAAACAGCTTCCGCCATACCCAAGCCCCGGGAATAAGAATTGCGAACCGATACGCTTGTCGGAACACATTCCGATACGGACCATTTCTGCATCTGCCCCAACTGCTTCACAGATATTAGCAATTTCGTTTGCATAAGAAATTTTGACGGCAAGAAATGAATTTGCAGCATATTTAGTCATTTCGGCAGATTTAACATCCATTATGACAAATCTGCTTGCTGTTCTGAAAAACGGAGCATAAACTTCCTGCATAATTGAAGTTGCTTTTGTAGAATTTGACCCGATAACAACTCTGTCAGGTTTCAAGAAGTCATCAACTGCAGCACCTTGTTTTAAAAATTCGGGATTTGATACTACATCAAATTCACCGTCATAATATTTTGCGATAGTTTGTGTAACTTTTTCGGCAGTGCCAACGGGAACGGTTGATTTATCAACAATAACTTTATAGCCGTTCATAGCTTTACCGATACTTTCTGCAACTGCCATAACGTATTGCATATCAGCAGAACCATCTTCGCTTTGCGGTGTTCCGACCGCAATAAAACATACTAAAGATTTTTTAACCGCATCATCTAAATCTGAAGAAAATTTGAGTCGGCCTTCCATAACATTAGCTTTAATAAGTTCTTCCAATCCGGGTTCATAAATTGGAACAATACCATCTTCAAGTTTTTTAAGTTTTTCAAGGTCATTATCAACGCAAATAACGTCATTTCCCATATCTGCAAGACATGTACCTGCAACTAATCCAACGTATCCTGTTCCAATCACACAAATCTTCATTTTTTTACCCTTTCTCTCCACTTCCTCTTTATAGTACCACAAATAAAATTTTTATGAGATAATATTCAATAGGAATAGAGGGATACATGGATTACAAATTACAAAAAACTTCATCAAAAGATGCTTTTAATTACAAATATTTATTGGGAAAACTTTTCCCGTACATAAAACCGGTTTTACCAAGAGCAATAACAAATTTAATTATTGCAGTACCTTTAGGTTTGCTGGATGGTGTTGTGGCTTTTTCATTGAAACCATACCTGGATTATGTTGTTAACGGAAATCCAGAACATACATGGACTGTTCTTGGTTATACAATTCCTTCACAAGCTTTCTTGGCTGCCGTAATTCCTTTTGGAATAGTTGCTTTTGCTTTATTTCAAGGGATTTTGAAATATGCAAGCAATTATTTAACTGATTGGACTGGACAAAAGATTTCTTTATCTTTGAAAAAAGATTTGTTTAAAAAACTTACAACAATGGATCCGCAGTTTTTTGATATAAATTCTTCAGGGATTGTTTTAACAAGATATTTAACAGACCCTGACACTGCATCAAAAAACATTATTGATATGTTAAAGAATTTTATTGCAACATTTTTTGGACTAATCGGACTTGTTGCAGTTCTTTTATACAATTCCTGGAAACTTGCAATTATCGGCGTAACTATTATGGCTATTGCAATTACACCAGTCACATTAATAAGAAAAAGAATTAAAAAAGTGTCAAATGCAACAATGGTTGTTGGCGGAAATATGACAACTAATTTTAATGAAACTTTTTCCGGCAATAAAATTATGACTGCGTATAACTTACAAAAAGACCAGAATGAAAAATTTGATAAACAAATTGATGAACAATTTCATCTTGCAATGTCATTGACAAAACGTGTAGGCTGGATGTCTCCGATAATGTATTTTGTATGTTCAATCGGGATTGCACTCGTTATGGCATACGGTAACCATTTGATTTTATCAGGTCAAATGACAGCAGGAAGTTTTGCATCTTTTGTAACTTCGCTTCTTTTATTATATAAACCGACCAAAACACTTGGAAACACTTTAACAAATCTACAAAGCGTTTTTGTTGCAATGAGCCGCGTATTTGAATTATTTGATATTAACCCTCAAATTCAATCACCTGAAAATGCAAAAACTCTAAACGGCTTAAATTCATCTATTGATTTTGAAAACGTTAATTTTGAATACGAAGCTGACACTCCTGTTATTAAAAATTTAAATTTACATATAAATAAAGGTGAAACTATTGCATTAGTCGGAAACTCAGGCGGCGGCAAAAGCACAGTTGTAAGCCTACTTCCAAGATTTTATGATATTAAATCCGGTTCTATCAAGTTCGACGGAACAGATATTCGGGAATTCTCTCTTGGAAGCCTTAGAGATAATATTTCATTTGTTTTTCAGGATAATTTCCTTTTCTCGGGAACAATAAAAGATAATATTTTAATGGGCAATGAAAACGCCACTGATGAACAAGTTCAAAAAGTTATAGAAATGGCGCACTTAGATGAACTTGCCAAATCTCTTGAAGACGGTTTAGATACTTATGTCGGCGAACGCGGTACAACTTTGTCAGGCGGTCAAAGACAACGTGTTGCAATCGCGCGCGCAATGTTAAAAGATACACCGATTGTAGTTTTAGACGAAGCTACTTCTGCTCTTGATAACAATTCAGAAGCTGTTGTTCAAAAAGCTCTTGATAATTTAATTCAAAATAAAACAGTATTTATTATTGCTCACAGATTATCAACCATTCAAAACGCAGACAGAATCGCGGTTATTAATGATGGTGAACTTGTTGAACTTGGTACACGCGATGAACTTTTACAAATCGAAAACGGTAAATTTAAATATTTATACAAAATGCAGTTCAAATCAAAGGTAAATGTATAGATTTTGTAACAATTAAGCAATTTTATCTAACAAAAATACTTTATATAAATAAGGTAAAGGTTAGGTAGAATTGTTTAATTTTTTTGCATTAAATCCATTCATATTTAATATGTTTAATCCATTCATGCCGTTTGGTAATTACTGGCAGAATTACGGTAACTTGCGATATACAAATCAAAACAGTATTTTTACACATGCAAATTATAATAATAATACAAATCATTCAACATATAATGAAGCAAAAGGTGAATTACTTGCAAATACTATCTTAAACGGTTTGCCAACAAACAGAGACCCGCAAAATCCACTATGTGCTCGTTATGTAAAAAACGGAATTGTTAAAAGCGGTTTAGGCAGATATGAACTTGGTAACGGTGAAGATAGCCAATATATGCTTAGACGTAATCTAAATTTCAAAGAAATAAAAGTAAAAGGTTCTGAACTCGAAAACCTTAAAAAAGGTTGTGCTGTTGTTTATGATGCATTTGATTCAGACGGTGTAAATACAATTGGAAAAGACGGACATGTTATGGTTTCACTTGGTGACGGCAGATTTGTAAGTGACAAAATCGAAGATGCAAGTGAAATTGTTAAATCTGATAATGCACATGTATTTATGGTAGTTTAACATTTCGTTACAAAAAAGCAATTTTATAACATTTAAATACTTTATATATATACGGGTAATATAACGGGGAAATTATGGGACTTGTTAATCTAAAAAAAGCTGACTTGATAAGTTATAATAGTAATCCTATTAATCCATTTTATAATGGATACTTCTTCAATTTTGCAAATTCGCAAACACCTATATTCAATTTCAATTCATCATTAGGTACAGATTATTCAAAACTTTTTTATACAAACTTTGATGATAACATGTTTAATACAAATAATTTTTCTAACAGAACAACCGGAAAACTTGGAATTGATCTTGTAAATAATGCAAAACAATATTTAGGTTACAAAGAAAGTGATAATTCATACAAATTATTTACAAACGGAAGAACTGAACACTGGTGCGCTGATTTTGTAACTTATAACATTAAAGAAACATATAAAAAATATGGCAAAAAAGCTCCTATAGGCAATTTTAGTTCTGTAGAGCAATACAGACAATACGGAATTAAAAATAACTGTTATTTAAAAACAGAAGGTAAATCTAATAAAAAAGAACTCATTGCTTCAAATGTAAAACCCGGAGATGTAGTAATCTTTAAAATTGGTAGATCACATACAGGTATTGTTACGAAGGTAAACGATGACGGTTCTTTTGAAACTATAGAAGGAAATACAAAATACGGAAAAGTTGCAAATAGAGAATATTCAGCTAATGAAATTACATTAAGCGGATTTGTTCAAGTATGCTAGAAATATTGTTATTTAAATTATCAATTGAACCGTTATTATTTATTACAAAATCAGATTTTTTAAGCTTTTCTTCCTGCGGCATTTGAGATGCAATTCTTGCTTTTGCATGTTCTACTGTATAGTTATTCCGCCTCAAAAGCCGTTCTAAACGAATTTTATCATCTGTGTATACAAAAATAATTTTGTCAAAAAGATTTTGCATATTTGATTCAAACAACAAAGGTATTCCTACAAAAAGAAATTCTTCATTACTATTTGCAGCAAAAAACTTTTCAATCTCCTGCGCTACTTGAGGATGCATAATTGAGGCAATTTTTTTTCTTGCTGTTTCATCAGAAAAAATAAGCTGACCAACTTTAAACCTTGAAAAATCTCCATTTTCAAACACATCATAATTTCTAAAGGCCTCAAACAATTCAGAATTTTTAACAGTCAAAAGTTCATGCGAAACTTCATCTGTATCAAGAACTTTATAACCTTTATTTTCCAACAACTTTTGAACAGTAGATTTGCCGCTTGCAATATTTCCGGTTATGGCTATTCTGGTCATTTTTAAACCCTCCAAATTCCTTTAAAGGTTTTGTATCTTATTTAAGAAATTTTTTAATTCCCTAATTTGAACAGGTTTAATTGGCTTGAATTCTCCGCGTTTTAAACCATCAAGTCTTAATGTCGCATGTTGAATTCGTTTTAATGTTTTTACCTCATGTCCGATATGTTCAAACATTTTTCTAATCTGTCTATTCATTCCCTGATACAAAGTAATTTGCATCTCTGTATGCTTGTTATCCTTCTCTAAGACTTGAATATCAGCATATGCAATTTTACCGGGTTCAATTTCCACCCCATTTGCAAGAGTTGAAAGTTCCGCACGTGTCAATACAGAATCAACTGTTACAAGATATATTTTAGGAACTTTTATAGATGGATGAGTTAGTGCATTAATCAAATCTCCGTCATTTGTTAAAATCAAAAGTCCCGTAGAATCTTTATCAAGACGGCCAACAGGCTTCAAGCCGAACAAATTTTCGGGCAGCAAATCATAAATAGTTTTACGGCCTTTTTCATCATCAGAAGTTGTTATATAACCGGCCGGTTTATAAAATCTGTAATATTGATGTTTTGCAGGATGAACAAGTTTTTTGTCAACAAAAACTTTATCTTTTGGCATTACAAGAAAACCAAGCTCTTTAATGATTTTTCCATTAACCATTACAGAACCCTGTTGAATTAATTCATCAGCCTTCCTTCTTGAACATAATCCTGAAGATGCAATATATTTATTTAAACGGATACCGGACATTGTTCTATACCTTTATTCAGTTTTTCAGCCAACTCTTTTGGCATTCTTCTATAAAGCTTTCCAGCTTCATTAATAGCCACAACATCAAAAGTCGCTTCGATAAACAACTTTGATTTCCCCTCCATTGAGGGGAGGGGATTAAGGGGTGGGTGTAATCTAATAGTCTGTTTGAATGTAACCGACAGACCATTACATTTTTCAATCCATGTTTCAATAATAATATTGTCATTCAACTTTGCAGATGCCTTGTACCTAACATTCATATTAGTTACAGGAAGAAGAACATCCATATTCTTCATCTCAATTAAATCAAGTCCCAGCATATTACAAAGCTCAACACGACCTTTTTCAAGCCATCTCAAATATGCGCCATGCCAGACAACACCATATGCATCAGTATCTGCATAATAAACTCTAGTTTCAAATATATGTTTCATAAAATAATTATAATATAAAAGGAGAAAAAAATGAAGTACAAATGTGAAATTTGCCAGTGGATATACGACGAAGATGTTGAAAAAACATCATTTGATGAACTTCCGGATGATTATTTATGTCCGGTATGCAACGCACCAAAAGATTTATTTAGCCCTATTGAAAATTAATGGGCTTGATATTATATCAAATTTATGCCATTATACAAAAATGGCAAATATATTAAACATACAATTTTCACCAATAATTGGCAACAAAACAGAAAATTTAAAACGTATAGAAAAATTTATTTTTGAAAATGCTAATAAAAATTTAGATCTTATCGTAATGCCCGAATTCTTTTCTACGGCAGTAGAAAACAAAATTAACATTACAGAACCTTCCTGTGGAGGAGAAGTAGTCAATTTTTTATCAGAAATAGCAAAAAAATATAACACAAATATTATATGCGGAACTGTTTTGGAAAAAGAAGGAGAAAAAATTTATAACACATCTTTTGCACTTGACAGAAAAGGAGAAATATTGGGCAAATATAGAAAAATCCACCTTTTCAGATTCTTTGGAGGACAAGAGCATAAATCAACAACTTCGGGAGACAAAGAAATTGTAATAGATTTTGATTTTGCAAAAGTTGGTTTAAGTATTTGTTTTGACATAAAATATCCGCTTCATTTCAAAAAACTAATAAAAATGGGAGCAGAAATAATAGTTTCACCATCAGCATGGCTCTTACCAGAATCTATGAATCAAAAAGAAAAAGAAATTTTTATTAACACCTGGAAAGCAACAAACATATGCAGAGCATCTGAAAGTCTGGTATACTTTGTAAGTTCAAATTTGGCCGGTAAACCAATCTCAGGTTTTGATGCAATAGGTAATTCTATGATAACAGCACCTTCCGGAGAAGTAATTTCGCAAGCTGATGAAAAAGAAACTGTATTATTTGCAAATCTTGATATGAATATTGTAAGAGAGTTAAAAAAAGCAGTTCCGATATATAAAATAGATTAAATATAACAAAAAAAAAGAACTCTATATAAGAGTTCTTTTTTAAATGGTCGGGATGACACGATTTGAACGTGCGACCCCCTCGTCCCAAGCGAGGTGCGCTACCAAGCTGCGCCACATCCCGTTCTTTAGGGTAAACACCATCTGGTGCAAAAAAAATGGTAACATAAACAAATTTTTATGTCAACAGATAAAAATTGGGACTTATATACAAGTTTACACTAAAATCCTAAAAGTTGACTTGCCTATTATTTTATAATAAAATTAATAATGTTTTTAGACTATTATGAGGACTAGGGAAATTGGATTTTACGACATTAACTATTGAAATATTAAAAAGTATGGCATCATTAGTAGGCAACTACGGACTTGCTATTATTTTATTAACTGTTGTTATAAGACTTGCAATGTGGCCTTTGAACGTATCACAACAACGTTCAATGAAAATGATGCAATCTTTACAACCTAAAATTAAAGCTATTCAAGATAGATATAAAAGCAATCCGCAAATGATGCAGCAAAAACTTATGGAATTTTATAAAGAACATAAGTTTAATCCGATGGGCGGATGTTTACCGCTTTTAATTCAATTACCAATATTTATTTTGTTATATTCTGCTTTAATGAGCCCGCAGTTTATTCAAATTGCCGGTGATACATCTTTTGGATTTTTAAGCAGACTTGATACAACGTTACGTGCTACAGCCGGACGTTCTTATGACGGAACATTCGGAGTTTCGCAGGGTGATACATTTACTCTTGGTAAGACTGCTAAAGTATATCTTCCTACAGAAACACTTGAAAATGTAAAAATTAAGAACCCTACAAAAGCGGTTGAAATTCAAGGTGAATTTAAACCGGGTGAAAATGTTGATTTAAAAATAGATTTAGATCATTTAGATTTGAAATTTGCACAGCTAAATGAAATTGAAAAAGCTGAAATCACTGTTACAGATATGACAAATAAAGAAATTGAAAATATTACATTCGAAAAACAGGGTAATATTTTAATGGCATCAGTTCCAACTACTGCTGCATCAAGATCTTTCCACTGGGATGTATTTATTTTAATTGCATTATTTGCACTAACTATGTTTGCATCTCAAAAGATAATGATGGCAACAAACAAACCTAAAGACGGCGCAATAGACCCAACTCAGGAAGCTATTCAAAAATCAATGGGAACTTTTATGCCTATTATGATTATCGGTACATTTGTAATAATTCCGATTCCTGCCGGCGTTTTATTGTATCTGGTAACAAGTAACATCATTCAAATTTTACAAACAGTTATCGTAAATAAACAAATTGATATGGAACAGGCAAAAACCGGAATGATGGCAAGTGATTCTGATGTTGCAGGTGCAAAAAAAATTGAACCTAAAGAATAGAAAAAAGTCATTCTGAGCCGTATTTTATGAGATCCTTCGCTACACTCAGGATGACAGTACAGGCGAAGAATCTCATAAGGATATTATGCTTTTATCAGAATATGATTACAATTTACCTGAAGAATTAATCGCGCAGATGCCTGCCGATAAAAGAGAAAATTCGAAAATGATGGTTCTGAACCGTAAGGACAGAACCATCTGTCATAAACATTTTTACGATATTGTTGATTTGATTGAGCCTAACTCTTTACTTGTCATGAATAATACAAAAGTTTTGCCGGCACGACTTATCGGTCACAAAGACACAGGCGCGAAGATTGAAGTATTTTTGTTAAAACAATATGACAATATTGACCCTCGCCCCTTGAGGGAGAGGGAAAATTTTGTTAGCGAACGAAGTGAGCTTACAAAATTTGGAGAGGGGTACTTGTGGCAAGTTCTAATTAAACCTTCCAAGAGAGTTAAACCCGATACAATAATTAAAATTAGCGATGAATTAAGTGTTCGTGCCATCAAACGTTTAGAAGAAAACGGAGAATGGCTTGTTGAATTATTATTTAAAGGTGATAATGTTCTGGATATTCTTCACAGAAACGGAAATATACCGCTCCCGCCTTATATCGAACGAAAAATACCAAATGATGATTTAAAAAAATTAGATTTTGAACGTTATCAGACAGTTTATGCAAAAGATGAAGGTTCAGTTGCAGCTCCTACTGCCGGTTTGCATTTCACTAAAGAAATTTTAAAAAAGCTTCAAGACAAAGGCGTTGAATTATGCGAAGTAACATTAAACGTAGGTTTGGGCACATTTAGACCAGTTCAATGTGAAAATATTTTAGAACATAAAATGCATTCTGAAACTTTTGAAATTTCTGCTAAAGCTGCTGACCAAATTAATAAAGCAAAACAAGAAGGCAGAACAATTATTGCTGTCGGAACAACAACTGTTAGAACTTTAGAAACTGCATTCCAACAATTCGGCAAAATATGTGAATGTCATAGTGCCTCAGAATTATTTATTTATCCGCCTTATGAATTCAAAGTAATTGACAAACTCATTACCAACTTTCATCTTCCAAAATCAACATTGTTAATGCTTGTGAGTGCTCTTGCCGGAAAAGATTTTATTTTTGAAGCTTACAAAGAAGCTATTGAAAATAAATACCGATTTTTCTCGTATGGCGATTGCATGTTTATTAGTTATTAAGTTTTTTAAAATTAGAATTAAAATATTTACAAAAAAGTAAATCTATAGTACAATCGAAGATGAAAAAGGTTTACTAGTAAATATGAGGAATTAGAAAATGAAAAAATTTATTTCCGGCATGATGGCAGTTTGTCTTTTGGCATTAAACGCTATTCCTGCAATGGCAGCATCTATTGCTGATGTCAGCCAAAATTACTGGGCAGCTAAAGAAATCATTAGTGTAGTTAACGATGATATTATGACTTTATCTGCTAATCGTTTCAATCCTGAAGGAAATATGACAAGGGTTGAATTCGTTAATGCTTTACTAAAAGTTTTATCAAATGACAATTTAAATGTAAGCATTTCTAACAAGTTTTCAGACGTAACTAAAGCTAATCCGAACTATGACAATATCTTACGTTCACAACAATTAGGTTTAGTTTACGGCTATCCGGATGGAACTTTCCAACCAAACAGAACTGTTTTGAGATCAGAAGCACAATCTGTTATCAGCCACATTACAAAAGATATGGTTGCTGACAAAGCTATCTTAAATCAATTTAAAGATGCTTCAGCTATCCCTGCTTGGGCAACTAATGTTTATGCAAAAACTATTAACTATGGTATCTATGTAAACTATCCTGATTCAAGAGAATTGAGACCTAATGACAATTTGTCAAGAGCAGAAGCTGCTGTTCTTTTAGCTAAATTAAGAGCTAAATTAGATTTAGTTAAATCTCAATACATCGGGGCAACTACAGTTGAACATTTAGATGTAACTAAAAAAGCTCCTACAAATGAAGTTAGAGTTAATAATGTTCAAAGCGTTATCGCTGAAGGAAACGTTTTAGTTGTTTCTTTTGAAGACAAATTTAAATCAGAAGAACACCAGCCGGGTGACATCGTTACTTTTGTAGCTGAAGAAGATATTTGCACTGTTGAAGGAACTCTTGTAATTCCTGCAGGTACAAAATTCGTTGCTCAAATTAACGAAATCCAAAAAGAAAAATGGTTTAACAAAAATGCAAGAGTATATCCTCAATTATGCAAAATTGTTTTACCAGACGGAAGACAAATGGCATTCAACGCAAAACCATTCACTAAAGATTATTCTTTAAAAGAAGGTCCATGGATGACAGCTGGTAAATTATTAGCTTATACAGCTGGCGGTGCTGCTGTTGGTACAGGTGCAGGTGTTGGATTTGCATTCATTCCTGATCCGCAAAAAATCGGTACAGGTATTGCTATCGGTGCTCCTGTAGGTGCTGCTGTTGGTTTGATTACTGGACTTGTTACTCCAGGTTTGAAATATCATGCAAAAGCCGGCGAAGATATCTATGTTATTTTATTAGATGATGCAGCAGTTGCAAAATAATTAAACCTTTTTTAAAAATTGACAGACCGGCAAATAGCCGGTCTGTTTTTTTATACATTCAGGTTAGATAAATTGTATAAAGTAAATTAACCATGCAGCTATCGTAAAAGTTTCGATAAAGTTTAAAATGAAAATGTAAATGAAATTTACGTAAAATTTTATGGGAGTATTTTTTATGAAAAAACTATTTATTTCAATGGCACTTATAGGTGCTGTAGCCTTTTCGGGACAAAATGCTTTTGCGGCATGCGGATGTGCAGATATGGCACAAAACACAAGAACACCATTTTATTATTACCTTAATCCTTTACAATATATTGGTATTGGTAACAATTATTCAAGTTTCAGTTTAAATCCGTTTACTGGTTTTAAAAACTGTAACCGAGCAAAAGTAAAAAAATGTGATGAATGTACAAGAGTAAAAATAAATCCTTGTCCAACTTGTAAAAAAGCATTTAACGAACCTGAATGGATTTATGTTCAACCAAAATGCACCTCCTGTGGTCATTAAAAAAAGCCCTTTATGGGCTTTTTTTATGTTTTTGGGAGTTATATACAAGTTTATAAGTCACTAATTAATACCCTTGACAAACAGCGAAAAATCGGAAATAATAAGATAGAAGAAGAATTAAAGCTTGGAAGAGCGGAAGTTCAGAAGAGGTCAGGCTATTAAAAAAATAATTTTCTGGCTTGTCATCTTCTTGCCATCTGAGCAACTATGGAGGTAAATATATGTTTAATAAAACTTCATACATCGCCCCCCCCCCAACAGCCGTTTAGCAAGGATTTTGAACTAGTTTAGGTGTAAAATTTTCGTCATCCTGAGCAAAGCGAAGGATCTCAAACCCACCCCTACCCCTCCCTTACAAAAGGAGGGAACAAAAGAATTACGTCATGCTGAACTAGTTTCAGCATCTCAATTCGTCATTCTGAGCGGAGCGAAGAATCTTAATTTACCCCTCACCCTAGCCCTCTCCCTCAAGGGGCGAGGGGAAAGTGTTTTGTGTGCGATACCTACATCAAAATCTATAAAAGTTGTACCAATGTCTACCGGCAGGACTACGTGCGTAAAACATATACCAGCATCTTTTAAGTCTTTACCAATATTTATCAACAGGGCTACGTGCGTAGCACACGATAAGAACTTATCGACTTGTCGTCTTAACGTCTTAGAGACTGATAAAAACCCTACCCTCTCCCGAATTTGTAAGTTCGTGTATCGCTCACTAACAAATTCAACCCTCTCACAAAGAGAGAGGGTAAAATGCCCAGCATTTACACTCGCAGAAACTCTAATCACCCTCGGCATTATCGGGATTGTAGCGGCGTTGACTATTGCGCCGTTAGTTCAAAAATACAGAATTAAACAGCTTGAAGTAGCTTTCAAAAGATCCTCATCTTTAATCCAACAAGCTTTGAATGATACTGCGCAAGAATTCGGATATAGCAATATGAAAGAATTTGGTGACAGCTGCGGATTTCCGAGTAACGATTCTCAAGAAAGGACAAAATATCGTAATTGTAGATTAAAGACAATAAATAACATATTGCCTCAGATAAACGAATATTATATATCAAAGTTTCAAATTATTAAAAGCATTAATTGGAATAAATGGATGGCTATACCACAATTTAGTAATCTTAAATATAGGAATTTTAAAGGTATAGAACAACAAGGAGGCTATAGTAGTATATATGGTTTTGATCGCAATAGCGTTTATATATTAAATGATGGCAGTTTGATAACTCCAATGATATTTTTGAGACATGAAGAATTTGACGGAATAACCCTTTCATTTGATACAAATGGCCCGTTTAAAGGTCCTAACAGATATGGATATGGTATTTTTATTTATAACAGTGGAACCCATGGTTTAAATAGAGCCTGCAATGACACCTGGTCTTATGGATGTTATCAATACGCGTTAAAAAATGAAAATCCGGATGATAAGACCAAAGGCTATTGGGATAGTTTGAAATTTTAGTTTATTTTTTGAAATAGTCACAAATAAGCACTTTTTTGCGTGGAATAAGATTTTTTATTCCATCTAAAAAGCTATTTTTATCCAAATTTTCCAACTCTTTTTTTAGGATTGCTTTTTCTAAAACGACTTTATTATACAAATCTGAACACACAGAACTTTTGTCTATATGTTCTTTTAATTTTGCAAGTTGAATTTCTTTTTCTTTAATGGATTTGATAAGTTCTCTTTTCACTATAGACCTCTTTGTACCATATTAGAATAAGACTAATTTCAAAATTATAAATCGACTTTTTAGTTGATTTCGGCATTAAACATGTAATAAATCATACTCATAGCCTATTTTTAGTGCTTTAATATTTAGCGGCAAGAGATTTTTTCTATGCGCCGGAATCACGTTATCAAGCGCTTTTTCAAGGATTTCAAGATTTAATAATCCGCTTGTTTTTGATAAAATTCCTAATGCAAGTATATTAGCCATTTTTACATTACCGAGTTCATCTGCAAGTTTTGTAATAGGTGCAAATACATATTTTATATCATTTCTTGTTTTAATCTCATCTACAAGTGTGGAATTTGCAATCATGCAGCCGCCGGTTTTAATTTTTGGCAAAAATCTGTCAAAAGATGCCTGATTTAAGGCTACAACGAAATCCGTATCAGCTTTATTTACTTCACTAACTTCTTCATCGCTCATGACAATTTCGCAATTAACTGTTCCACCTCGCATCTCAGCCCCGTATGAAGGATACCAGGTTACATTTTTTTCATTTAACATAAATGCATTTGCAAGCACTTCACCTGCTAATAATACACCTTGTCCGCCAAATCCTGCTATTATAAAGTTTCGTTCCATTTTTTTCACCACAGCTTACGATTGCCGTAATACCGCCTTTCATATATGTCCTTGTTACTTTAGATATTACCTTGTGACCGGCTTTGTTTGGTCAACACACTCGGGTCATTTGGTTAAATTTGTTTAATCTGCCTGATATTTATCCCTCGCATCTGTTTTGCTTTATTAGTTTTGAGTTTGGTCTTTATATATGCCCGGTTTAAATACCTGCATCATTTCGTTTCTTACTCTTTCATGCGCTTTATCAGGTGTCATTTTCCAGTTTGTCGGGCAGGTTGAAAGAATTTCTACAAACCCGAAACCTAATCCTTTTATTTGAACTTCAAAAGCCTTTTTAATTGCCTGTTTTGCTTTTTTGATATTTGCAACAGTATCCAAAGAAACTCTTGCTGAAAATGCCGTACCGTCACAAAGTGCAATATGTTCCGCAATTTTTATCGGATAACCGTAATATTCAATATTTCTTCCGGTTGGAGAAGTAGTTGTTTTTTGTCCGAGAAGAGTTGTCGGCCCCAATTGTCCGCCGGTCATTCCATAAGTTGTATTATTTATACAAATAGCACTTAAATTTTCACCTCTAAGTGCCGCATGCAAACTTTCACCTATCCCAATAGATGCAAAATCGCCATCGCCTTGGTATGTAAATACGAATTTGTCAGGACGTGCTCTTTTAACACCTGTTGCAACAGCCAGCGCTCTACCATGCGGTGCTTCAACAGAATCAACATTTAAAAAATCATATGCAGTAACCGAACATCCGATTGATGCGGCTAAAATTGCTTTTTCTTTTAAATCCAATTCATCTAAAACTTCTGCCACTAACCTCACTGCAACTCCATGATCGCAGCCCGGGCAGAATGAAAATTTTGTATTATCTCTTAAAGATTCCGGTAACTTAAAAACCTGTACTGCCATTATAACACCTCAATTCTTGAAACAATTTCATCGGCAGACGGCGGTACGCCAACTCCTTTATTTATTAACTCAACGGGACATACTCCGTTAACGGCAAGTTTAACGTCGTTAATCATTTGACCCATATTAACTTCTACTGTAACAAACTTTTTAACTTTTTTAGAAAGTTCAGCCAATCTTTTTGATGGGAACGGAAACAGAGTAATTGGTCTGAAAAATCCTGCTTTAATTCCTTTTTCTCTAAGTTTTTTCATTGCTGTTTTAACATTTCTTGAAGTGCTGCCAAAACTTACTAAAACAATATCAGCATCATCTGTATTAATTTCTTCCCACTCTGTTTCATTGTCTTCAATAGCTTTATATTTAGCATAAAGTTTATCTAAGAATTCACACTGTTTGTCAGCCAAAGGCGCATAAGAGCGGATAACTCTGCCATCTCTATCTTTTGCACCTGTTAATGCCCAATCTGAATTATCGATTTTCGGGTAAGGATATTCACCGAATTCAACGGGTTCCATCATTTGTCCCAAAAGCCCGTCGGCTAACAAAACTGTCGGATTTTTATATTTGTGAGCAAGATAGAATGCTTTGTAAGTTAAATCAACACATTCCTGAACTGTAGAGGGGGCAAGAACGATAAGCTTGTAATCTCCGTTTCCGCCGCCTTTAGTTGATTGGAAATAATCACCTTGAGAAGGGTAAATATTGCCCAATCCGGGGCCGCCTCTCATAACGCTTACCAATACAATTGGCAATTCATCAGCAGTAGCGTATGATAAAGCTTCCTGCATCAAAGCAACAGCACAAGAAGATGATGAAGTCATTGCTTTTGCACCGGTAGAACATGCTCCAAGTGTCATATTAATTGCTGCAAGTTCGCTTTCTGCTGAAACATATGCTCGTTTCAATTCCTGCATTTTGCCGCTCATAAATTCACCGATTTCACTCTGCGGAGTAATCGGATATCCGAAATAGCATTCGCATCCTGCAATCACTGCTGCATTTGCAATTGCATAATTTCCTTTTGTTAAAACTTTTTTATTTGTACCGCAACATACGGTTCCCATAATATTTACCTTTCTTTATTTCTAAAGCCTAATGTGGCTACTTGCTTAAAGCTCTTTTAAATCTTCACCAATATCTACCGGCAGGGCTACGTGCGTAGCACCTCTGTGATTGCTAAATCTGGACATCTTGTTGCACACATTGCACATCCAAGACATTCATTATTAGGATCGCAAAATTCCACAACATGATTTCCCAAATTGTTAGTTTCTTTGCTAATTTTAATTAACTTTTTAGGACATTCATTTACGCATAAATAACATGCTTTGCATTTATTTTTATCTATTTTTATATTGCTCATTCTTAAATCCCCTATCACAAATATTATACCACTTAAATTCATAGCTGCTACATAATCTTTACAATTGTAATATAATACCTTAATAGTTTGCAAAGTTATTTATTATTCTGGTAAAATAAAATGGGATATAGGAAAGAGAAAAATGGCACAAACAGAAATCACCGAAATACTTAATAACTTACGTGACGATCTAAAGCTTCAGAGTGAAAGCTTAGAAAAAATATTAACTTTAACTAATTCAAAACTTGAGCTTATATCTGAAGATAAAGAAGTTGAAGATTTAATGAGAATTTATATCTCAGAACTCAAAAAAGTTGTTGAAGATAAATTTAACAGTGAAATAATTAAAATTGAAGAGTTGGCGGTATTAACCGATTCAATTCCGGCAAAAATATCTTTTGAGCCATTAGAAAAGAAAATTGCAAATTTCAGACCGGTTTTGGATGATTTAAAAGATGTTATTTCTGACTCTTTAACTCAAAATAAAGATATTGTAATTGAACATTTTTCTAATCTTGAAAGCCGTTTTTCATCAATTATAACAAATTCCGATTTCACAGAATTTAGAAAAGATTTAGGTGAATTTATCCAAAAAGTAGTTGATAATTCAACGATTTTGAATACTGAATTTACATACACAGGTGAAAAATTAGAAAATATAATTTCATCAATAAAATCTATAAACTTTAAAGAAGATTTTGAGAATATAGTCTCAAAACTTTATGAAATAAAAGATTCAATAGAAAATAACGACAGTTATATAACTTTGTCCTCTGAAATTGCTGAACTTTCAGATAATATAAATACAAGTTTTTCAAATTTTGGAGAAACAAATGAGCAAAATTATTCTGAATTAAAAAATGATTTATCAGATATTAAAAATAATTTAACAACACTGTCTGAGATTTCATATACCGATGAATTAAACAGATTATCTAATCTGGCAGAACTTACAGCAGATGATATTTCTATCTTGAAAGAAGAATTTAGACAATCTGCTGAATCCGATTTAGAAAATTCTTCAAGATTATCTGACAAAACCTATGAAATATCTGATAAATTAAATCAGGTTGAAGAAACTTTAGCCTCAGTTAAAGAAATTATTGAAAAATCAGATAACAAAGAGCAATTAATAAATGAATTTCAAAAATTTAAAGAAGAACTTCCTTCCGTTGTAACAAGTGAAGATTTTGCAAATTTCCGAACTGATTTTACAGATTTTATAAGGAAAATTATTGATAACGCAAATGTTCTACATTTAAATTCCGATGCCGTAAAAGAACAAATTTCTATTATATTAGACAAGTTTGCAGCTTTGAATTATAAACAAGATTTTGAAAATATAGCCGGCAGTGTAAGTGAAATAAAATCATCTTTTGAAAATAATTCAAAAATGAATTATGAAAATATTACAAATAGTATTAATGATTTAAAAGCAGTTTTATCTCAAAACGTTAATAACCAAATTATCGAAACACGTGAAAATTCGGAAAAAATAGTCAATGTGTTATCCGAAGCAGTATCTGATATTAAAAATATCAGAGATTTATCCGCAAACAAACACTTAGAAATATTAGATAGTATTTCGCAAGAACTTCATACTGTTTTAAATTCTTCAAATGAAAAAATTAATACAAATATTGATTTAAATTTTGGCGGATTAAAAACAACAATAGAAAAGATTAATACTGAATTTGAAAATTTAAAAACAGATATTATAAAAACAAATGATTCAAGTATGTTTTTATTATCAAGCGGTTTTGAGAATGTAAAAGCATCAATTGAAACATTGTCTAATATTTTTTCATCTGTCAGTGATTCTATTGAAAATATTTCAGAAAAACATTCAGAAAGAATCCTTTCAAATATTTTAGAACTTATTTCTAATATAGATGAATTAAAAGCAGAAATTCATCAATTTTCATCTAATTATTTAGATAAAATTTCCGGTTCAATAGGTGAACTTTCAACAAAAATCGACAGCATTTCCGATTTTTCAGATTTTTATGAAAAACTTGAAGATTTAAAAAATATTATTTCAAATTTGAATTTTGATGAAAATATTCTTGAACAAATAAATAATTTGAAAATACTTATAACAGAAAATTCAACAGATGAAAGATTAATTTCAAAACTTTGCGATTTAGAATCTGCAATTATACACAATTCTGATAATGCAGAACATAACTTAGAAATTTTACAGACTAAGATTGCAGAATTTGCACATATCGTAGAAAACAGTAATTCTGATACAGAAGGTAAAATTGCGGCTTCTTTAGAAGAAATTACATCAATAAAAGATGAGCTATCAGGTTTGAGCGAAGTATTAAAATCTTCAAAACTTTCTACTGATGAAAAACTTTCAGAAACTTTATCTATAATTGATTCAGGTATTGAAAATATAATTTTTAATCTTAATACGATAAATGAAAATGTAAATAGAAATGAAGGTATTAAAGAAACTGTAGAATCAATAGATGAAAAATTCGATAGTTTATCAGGCTTGATTAATGAACTTAAAAATGAACATTCACTAAATAATGTAGATTTAATTACAGATATAGAAGAAAAAGTTACGGCATTAAAAGATGAATTAACACTAATAAATACTGATATAGCTGCCGCAATACAATGCAAAAGTGAAGAAATTATTCGGGCTTTTGAACCTGTCAAAACCGGTATTGATGAGTTTATCGGGTTTGACTTTGAAAAAATAATTTCTGATTTAAAATCACAAATTGAACTTTCATTTATGAATTTTAGTGTTGATGTGAATAGTGAATTTGCATCAGCTTCTGAAAATATTTCACATCTGGAGCAGGCTTTTAAAGAAATTTATAGCAAATTATCTGTTGTAGAAGATTGCGTTTCTGAAAAAATTCAAAATAATATTGAACTTTTAAACGCTGCTTTTGAAAGCAATATACGAGGTTTGAAAAGTGATATAAAAGAACAAATTGAAGTTAATAACGATGAATTAAAACAATATTTAACTATTGCAATAAATAATTCTCAGCTTGAAAACGCCGTAAAAACTCTTAAGGACAGCTTGCTTAATAAATTAACTGAAGTTTGTGATATTCAACAGGAATCAGCTTCAAACTATGAAATCATATCTTCTAAAGTTTCAACACTTTCTAATAACTTGAAAGATTATATTTCAACGGCTGTCCGGGAAATAACTGAAAATTGTTCTACAAATAGAATTCTACCGGTAATTGACTTATTGCATCAAAATAACGATGAAATAAAAACTACACTTGAAAATATAAATTCTAAAATTGATATTATTGCACTTGATAATACAACCGAAGAACTTCAGATTCGCTTTGATGAACTTGATGAAAATCATAACAAAGTTGAGGAAATGCTTTCAACATTAAATATTAAAGTTGATACGCTTGCTGCTGATGATTCTCAATTGAATATTTTAGAAGAAATAGACGATATTAAAAATATAATTTTTGAACAACGCAAATTTTTTGAAGAATCTTCTGATGAGAAAACTGCCGCAATAGATAAATATTTAAGAGATGTACTTCTAAAACTTGATAGTGTTGATCTTGAAAAAAACAGTGAAGATATAAAAGAATCTATTTTAAATGCTCTTGTTTCGCTTGTTGATCAAATTTCTTTTGTTGAAGAAACTGAAGATATAAAAGATTTTGTTGAAGAAAAAACCGGCGAAATTAAAGAAAATATAATAGAAATTCAAAAACAGCTTAAACAACTTGCCAATCCAGATGACGATTTTGAATATGTTTATACATTACAAGATGTCGAAACTGATATTGCAAAACTTAGACTTGCAATAAACAATATGAATGGCAATGATTTAAGCGATGTTACTGATGAAATAAAAAATTTGACAGGTATTGTTGAAGGTCTTGAATCTTCTCTTACTCAAGAACAAATTATTGATTTGAAAAATGATTTTGAAAAATTAAATGAAGATATTGTAAGCATAAGTTCAAGAACAAACAAGCTTTTGTTAAATTCTGATGAATCATATAAAGCTCTTAATGACGGATTAAGCAATTTTAATAACGTCATATTCAAACTTGAAGATAGACTGAATTATCTTGACACAACAGCTGCTACAGAAAGATTGGAACGTAAACTTGATGATATTCAAACTCTTTCTATTGCATCAGCAAATTCTGACAAAATTTTTAAAGAAGTAATGACTTGTCTTGGTGAATGGATTGATGCAACAGACGAAAATATTAATCGAATTTCAGAAAAAACTGCTGAAATTGATAATGTCAAAGAAAGTATTCAAGAACTCAAAAGTATAATTCCTGAAAAAACAGGATTATTAAACGAATTGGAACAAAAATTTGAAAAACAAGAAAAACATATCGAAAATTTAGAAATGAAAATTGAAAAAATTCTTTCGAAATTAGATGAAAAAGATGATATGTTGTTGAATAGAAAAGTAGATAAGATTGAAAAAATGTTATCTCAATTCGGTGCAAATATAGAAAAGCTGACCTCATATGTTGAATAATTTATATTCTGATTTAAAAAAAACTCTTTCAAATGAAAATGTTCTTACTACATTGGAAGAACGTTATGCATACTCTCTGGATGCTTCAAATTTAAAAGATCTCAGAAGTTTACCTGATGTTGTCGTTTTTGCTGAAAATATTGAACAAGTTCAAAAAATTGTACAACTTGCAAACAAATATAATATACCAATAATTTGCCGCGGTGCCGGAACAAATGTTGTTGGCTCTTGCATTGCAGAACATGGCGGAATTGTTTTAAATTTTTCTAAAATGAATAAAATAATAGAGATTAATAAAGAAAATATGACGGCCATAGTTGAACCAGGTGTTATTCTCGGACAATTTCAAAAAGACGTAGAAAAATTAGGACTTTTTTATCCTCCTGATCCTTCAAATCTCGCTGTTTCAACAATTGGCGGAAGCATTGCTCAAAATTCAGGCGGAGCAAAATCCTTTAAATATGGTACAACAAAAGATTATGTACTTGGTTTAAAAGTTGTAACAGCAGACGGTAAAATTTTAAAAACCGGCTCAAACACAATAAAAAATGCTACAGGATATAATCTTAATACACTTTTTGTCGGTTCAGAAGGCACTCTAGGTATAGTTGTAGAGGCAACTTTAAAACTTATTCCAAAACCGGAAAGCAAAAAAGTTTTAATGGCATATTTTGATACTGTTGAAGAGGCGGTTTCTGCGGTTAATGCTGTTATAGAGCATAAAATCAGCCCATCAGCAATGGATTTTATGGATAAAAATGCTATTCAAACTGTTGAGAAATTTTATCCGGCAAATTTATTAACAAATAAAGAAGCAGCACTTGTTATAGAAATTGACGGTTTTGAATGCTCAATGAATTATCAAGAAAATATTATTGTTTCAATTCTAAAATCTTGTAATGCATCTGCGATTAAGGCTTCACATAATAACGAAGAATATGAAAAAATTTGGACAGCACGCCGGTCTTCAATGGGAGCATGTGCAAAATTAAAACCAAATGTTACAACTGATGATATTATTGTTCCTCGTCAAAATCTTGCAAAACTTGTATTTGGAATAAGAGAAATTTGTGAAAAATATAATCTTGAGGTTTGTATGATAGGACATATTGGTGATGGCAGTATTCACCCGCAAATCCCTATTGATTATACAAATAAAGACGAATACAATCGTTATAAACTTGCAAAAAGTGAAATATATGATTTAACTGCAAAACTCAATGGAATATTATCCGGAGAACATGGTATCGGAATTGAAAAACGTGATTATATAAGTAAAGTAGTTAATTGTGATGCGTTGAATTATATGCGTCAAATTAAAAAAACATTTGATCCAAACAATATTCTAAACCCTTATAAAATCTTTTAATATTATCTTATTTACAAATATTACTTTATAAGTCCCTGAGTTTCATTAAACATAACCATATAAAAATCAGGACTTGTCATGTTTGGATTTTTTTTCATAAATTTTTTGACATCAAAATTATCAAGATATTTATCCAGTTTTTTTATAACCTTTTCATTGTCTTGATTTTCATCTTTTAATTTATTTATATATTGTCTTGTCATTGCAAGAATTTCGTCTTCTGTCAAAATAGGAAGTCCGCCAATTAATACTTCATCGGGTTCATCCTCACCAATATATTTTTTAAGTTCTTTTTTAGGATCTTCTTTTTGTCTTTTACCATTGCTGTCAGAAGATGTCGATGACGAGACTGCTCTGTTACCAAAAGGATTATTTACGTTATTAAACATTTACCCCTCTAATTTTTAACACAGAATAATTATACTTTATAAACTGAATTTAAGTCAATATTTAAAGCAGAACAAATTTTAACTATAATAACAATCGTCGGATTTGCTTTTCTATTTTCAATTATATTCAAATATTTAGTTGAAATATTAACCATTTCAGCAAGTTGTTCTTGAGAAAGTCGTTTTTTCAATCTTTCAATTCTTATATTATCAGCAATATTTTTCAAAATTTCTTTTTCGTCCATTATTTCATTTTAATTAATTTGACAGATTATTAATACCCATGATAAAATACTTTTATAGAAATATAATTCATATAAAAGATATTATAGGTTATAAAAAAGGAAATTATGAAATGAAAAATTTGTTTAAAAATTTACGTCATGCTGAATGTCAAATTGTCCCTTGTATTTCAGCATCTCATTCAGTCATTATTAACGGAGCGAAGAATCTCAAAAAGAATAAGGTGCAATTAATTGCACCCTACAAGACTACGTGCGTAGCACACGATAAGAACTTATCGACTTATTGTCTTAACGTCTTAAAGACTGATAGAAACCTACCCCAACCCTCCCTTACAAAAGGAGGGAGCAAAAAGGCTGCCTTTACTCTAGCGGAGGTTCTTATAACCCTCGGCATAATCGGAGTTGTAGCGGCGTTGACTATTCCTTCACTTATTCAAAAACACCAGAAAATTGTTTTAGTAAACCAATTGAAAAAAGTTTATACCGAAATGTCTCAAGCTGCAAAACAAATTATGGTTGATGAAGGTACTGACGATTTAACTCAAACCTCTTTAGCTATTGATGGCTTGACTAATGAAAATATTAAAAATTCAGCCGGAAATTTTTTGAAAAAATATTTTAAAATTGCAAAAGACTGCGGACTTGAAAGAGGTGAATGTTTTGCTTCTGATTATAAATTGTTAAATGGTTCTACATATGATATTAATAATGGTAATTATTATTATTTTGTCGTATTATCAAATGGTGCTTCTATTGCAATGTTACCTGCACAACCTTATTATGAAGGTGCTTCAGCATCTCATGGTTTTATAGATGTTAATGGTCCTAAAAAAGGACCAAATACTTTTGGAAGAGATATATATCATTATTCTTTATATTATGATGGTTCTATTGCAGAAATTTCACCAATGTGTAGAAAGAATAATGATTGTCCATCTGGTTCTATAAGAAAAACTGATGAATATTGGAAAAATGGTGAGAATGGCTGCAATAACGGTGGTTACGGCGGCTGTCTGGATAAAATTATTCGTGACGGTTGGGTGATGGATTATTAAAAAAATTCCCTCTTAAAAAAGAGGGAATTTTTTTATAAACTCATATAATAATCTTTAAATAATCTGCAATCTGCTTCAATATTCGGACTTTCACAAACCAGTGCACCTTTTACATTAAATTCTTTCATTGCTTTTAATAAATCTTTATAATTCATATCTGATTCTTCAATATTCAAATGATTTTTTTCACCTTTTGCCGTATATTCAATACCTGCAAGATGGCAGTGAAAATTATCAAGTGCGTATTGACCAATTCCGTTTCCAAGTTTTTCTAATACTTTAGAAAATTCATCATAAGTATTATATGCACCGGCAGAACGTGCATGGAGATGTGAAAAGTCGATACATGGTAAAACTTTTTCAAATTCATTTGAAAGTCTTACAATCTCATCAACATCACCCCATTGAGTAGCTTTTCCGGTAGTTTCCGGACGAACCCAAACATTTATTTTTTCTTGTTCTAAAATATCCATTATGCGTTTAGTTTGCGTTTTTACCTGCTGGAAAACTGTTTCTTTATCGCCGCCCATATAGAATGCTGCATGAAAAGTTATACTAAATGCACCGGCTTGTGAGGCAACGGCTGCTGTATCAATTATTCTTTGAACACTTGCATCAATTTTTTCAGGTTCTTTAGAATTTAAATTTATATAAAATGGCCCATGGGCTGTTATAATAAAATTGTTTTCAGACATTTGTTTAACAAACGCCCTGTGTTCATCTTTCATTCTAACACCATGAACAAATTCCAATTCCATTCCGTCAAGATTCATTTCTTTTAGAACCTTAAAAGCATCAGGATATCCTTCTCTTCCTGTGCGAAGCGGCATGCCGGCTGTGATAAAATTTAATCTGTCAAAGTTATTCATGCTTTTACCTTTATCATTTCTTCTATAATTTCACATATATCTGCTACATATTTTGAACAACGTTCTTTTTTTGCAATCCCTTCTAAGCCGCCGGATAACACCCGACAGCAGGTAAGTTTATTTCTGTCTTTAAATTCATCAACAATCTTCTTTGCATTTTCGCGTGCTTGAATTTCATTGCCATTAACATTTTCTCTGCCAAAATGGTACCCATTAATAAGCTGTGCAGCAGCAACTGTTCCGCAAAGACATCCTGAAGACATACCGCCGGAAAAAGATGTTGCGATTGATAAAAATTCTTTTGGGCATAAACCTTCTTCTGAGGCTGCTTTTATAACACTTTCTGAGCATGAATAACCGTTTTTAAAATACTCTATTGCTTTTTCTTTCATAATTAATTCTCCTTAACTCCAGAAATTACTCTGTCGATTCCAGCTAAATCTTTAACTATTTCGATGTTTTTAAAACCATTTTGTTCCATAAGTTTTTTAACATCTTCAGATTGTCCGATGCCAAGTTCAAAAATAATATATCCGTTTGGATTTAAAATTTTTGGTGCATCTTTTATAATTTTATCATAAAATTCTAAACCTTTTTCATCTTTTGTAAACAATGCTGTTTCAGGGTCAAATGTAACTTCTTTTTGAATAGTTTTCTTTTCTGACGGCGGAATGTAAGGCGGGTTAGAAATAATAATATCAAAAGTTTCATTTGGTTTTACGTTAGAAAAAATATCCGATTTTCTAAAAATAGCTTTGTTATATAAATTAAGTCTTGAAGCATTATCAAGAGCAGTATTTAAAGCATCAAGCGAAATATCAAGCCCGATAATTTGACAATCCGTATGTTTTGCAATCATACATGCAATACAGCCCGAACCTGTTCCAACATCAAGCGCCATTTTAAAATTGTTTTCATTAATAATTTCAACAGCCTTTCTTACAAGAATTTCTGTTTCATCACGCGGAATAAGAACAGATGGATTTACTATAAATTTCTCCCCCATAAAGTCAGCAAATCCTATTATATGTTGAATCGGTTGTCTTGTTTTTGCGCGAAGAAGTGCTTTTTCTTTTACAATCTCAAGTTGTTTATTTGTTAATTTATTTCCTAAGATTATATCTTTAGCCCCATAATTTGCAAAATGTTCTAAAAGCATTTTAACTTCAATATTTGCTTCATTTGGTTCTATTCCACTATCAGTCAATATTTTCAAAATCTCTTGAATACTCATTATTCTCCTTTAATGAGATTGCCACGTCGTTTTACTCCTCGCAATGACGTAGATCATGCTCATTTAATATCCTATCTATTTCGTCACGTGCTTCTAATTTCGAAGAAAGCTCTTTTTTTTCTAAATTATATTTTTTGCACAAACGGTCATAATAATAAAGCTGTTTTTTTGTTGGTGCATCTTTTGACATTTTAACTTCACGTAAAAAAGCTCGTTTCTTCTTTTCAAATTCTTTTTGCGCCTGAATAATCGGCTCCTGTTTTTTCTTGTAATCGTAATATTTACGGCATTCTTTCAAAAAAAGAATAGTATCACAGGCAAAACTTTCCTTATCAAGATAATTTTCTAAAAATTCAAAATGCGGATTATTTATATCAAAATAATACTGTTCATCTTCCAAAAATTTGTTAAAAACCTCATTAACAGAGAGTTGCGGAGATTTTTTAACCAGCGCTCGCAAAAAATTGCATAAAGCTGATTTTTGGTTTTTGGTCATATCCTGATAAATCTGATTTTTAATCTGATACATATATTTATGTTATCACAAAAAATCTCGTTCATTTAGAGGTTTGACTTTTGTAAATAGATTATTAATATAAAATAAAACGAGGATTTTTATATGGCAAATAATAATAATGGAATACTTTCAGGAATATCAGCAGGTTTAACAAATACATACGCTTACCTAGCATCTCAATATCCAAACGGTTTAACTCTTGAAAATCTAACAGAGGCAAGAGGAAAAACTTCAAATTTAAATGTTTTAAATCAATCTTTTGCATCATACTTGCAAAATAATTTTACAAACATAGATAAAGACGGAGATGGAATTATCACATCCCAAGAAATGGATAATTTATCTAATTTAATTTCAACTCAAGGTTTGACAAAAGCTGAATTAACACAGCTTTATGCATCCGGTGGAAGCGGTTTATCAGAAAGTACAATTACAAAAATTCTTGAACATTTTGATGAAATGGACACAAACCATGACGGCAGAATTACAAGTGCCGAAATTTCAGCATATGATGTAAATTGTGCAAGAATGGAAGTTGAAGATGAGTTTAACAATCGCCGGGCAGCTGATATGTCTGTTTTTTATGGTGACAGTTCAACTTCAACAGATACTTACAGCTTGTTGAGTTACAAATACAAAAATAATAAATAAACTTAGTAACATTACGGAAAGGAAATGACCTCTAAAAGGGTCATTTTTTATATCATCTGTTTAAAGGATTAAAAGCTCTTTAACATATTTTAAAATGTAATTGGAGTGTTTAAAAGAGGGTTTAATTTATGATTAATGATGTGTTTTCTGAATCAATTACAAAAAGCTGGACAGAACAAGCTTTGGAGTGTTATTCTATAAAATGTGACTGTTCAAAATGTTCACTAAGGAACGGCGGCTACTCGTTTAAATGTCAGATGCCTAAAGTTATTGATATATTAGTTAATGTTGCGGGAGTTCCAAAAATATTTGTTGTATAATAAAGGTGTATGAAAAAGATATTTTTATTTTTGATTACCTTTATATTTATTACATTACCTTCAAATGCAGAGGTTGTAAGAATTTCGGCTGATGATGCCGTTCACCTTGCGCTAAAACATAATCTTGCATTACAAGCTAAACGCAAAGAAATAGATATTCTCACGCAAGAAGTAAAAATTGCAAATGCATTAAAAAATCCACAGGCTCAAACTAATATTCTTATGGGCTCAATTGCTAAAACAAATTCAAGTCAAGCAGGGGTTGCACTTCCGATTGAAGTTGCGAAAAGAGGAGTACGTAAAAAAACAGCTATTGCAAAATTAAATCTCCTTGAAGACCAAATCAGACAAGAAGAATTAAATCTCAAAATTGATGTTATGGGTGCATATTTTGATGTAGTTTACATGAAAACTGTTGTTTCTATTTTACAGCAGAGAGAAGAACTGTATAAAAAAATGATGCTTGCTGCAAGTTCAAGACCTAAAACTTCTGTAAATTATGAGATTGAAAAACTTCAATCAGATATGAGATATAAAAAACAAACCATACTTTTAAATAAAGCAAAAGCCGATTTGTTATGTGCACAATTTCATCTTAACGATACACTTAATCTAAAAAATACGAGCATAATGTATGATGCACGTGAAACTTCACTATTTCAAGATCATATTACATTATTAGAACTCCAATTACCAAAATATGAAACAATAGAAGAAATTGCAATGAAATACAGTTATTCTATAAGAATTTCTGAAGACAATATTGCAAAATCAAAAGCAGAATTGGCACAGGCTCATCATATGGTAATTCCGGATATAACAGCAGCAGCCGGTTACGCATTCTCCGGTGATGGAAGAACAGAAGGTGCATTTGTCGGCGGAAGTCTTGATTTGCCTATTTTATACACTTATAAACCCGAAGTTAACCGCGCAAAGATAGTTCTTGAAAGAACAAAAATTGACAGAATTTCTTTTGAAAACAAATTGAAATATGCATTGAAAGAAGATTATAACAGATTTAAATATGCAAAAGAAAATATGAATTATTACAAAGATATTCTCAAAGATTCTGAAACGATTTTGAAAATGTCACAAAATCGTTACGCAAAAGGTCAAACAAACTTATTAAATGTATTTTTAAATGAAAATGCGCATAGAGAAATTTTAAATGAATACATTTCGGCAATGCAAATTTATTATCGCGCATATCTTGAATTAATGCACAATGTCGGACATGATATTTTACTTGATGAAAGTGTTTTTGAAGATATCTAAAATACTTAGAAAAACAGACGAACTTTTCTTTTTGTCGTAAAGCCTCCGCCCTTAGCTCACTCGCGCTCGAACGCACTTTGCGTTCTTATCGTTACCAAAAGCCTCTTTAAAAACCAAAACCGTCAAACTCCAAAACTACCCAAGTGATACTTTCT
>CATLEG010000004.1 GCA_949915775.1 uncultured Candidatus Melainabacteria bacterium
CTCTTTTTTGCGACGAAAAGAGAAAGAATACTGCACAAGAAAAGTGTCGCTACCGACATTGATTGAGCGACGCCATTTTGCACGTTTCGCCACAGCTCAACGGCAAAAGAAGGCAAACACGCTAACTATTTAATCTGCACTAAATTCAACCTAAAAGCGACTTAATCGCTACGCTTAACAGTCGCTTTTGTCATTGTTTCATTAAGTGCTGATTACTGAATAAAAAAGAATATTTGGTGCGGATGGGGGCGCATAGCTTCCTTAATCACCCTCTCCCTAGCCCTCCCCCCTCAAGGGGGAGGGAATAATAGTACTGATAATATTTATTATGTAAATTAATAATTTCTGTTATAATTTAATTATGAAAAAATTAATATTATTATTAAACCTGGTTTTATTTGGAAGCAACTGTTTTGCGTTTGATATAGTTTATCCAAAAAAAAATGATGTAACTATTAATGCTAAATCGACTTTTTTTATAGGTTCATCAGATAAACCGTTAAAAATTAACGGGCAAGATGTTAAATTACACTCATCTGGAGGATTTGCACATGTTGTAAATCTTATAAATGGCAAAAATACATTTATAATACAATCAGAAAATAAAAGACAGATATTTGTAATCACCAAACCGGAAATAAAAGCTATATGTAACTTACCGCAACAGTTTATTAAATACAGTAAAAATAAATATTTTGATGTAGTCACAGAAAACGCACCTTTACGTTCAACTCCTGTAAATGCAGGAATAAACAGGCTTGCTCATCTGCAACGCAATATATTACTAACAATTGATGGAGAAAAAGGCGGTTTTTATAGAGTGATTTTAGGAAAAAATTTTGGATGGATTGCAAAATCAGATGTTAAACAAACTCCCGAAAATATAATTCCTGCTGAATTAAGTGGTTATGATTATGTAGACAGTGAAGAATATTTTACATTTATTTTCCATCTGAATAATAAAGTTCCGTTTGAAATTGTGGAATCTGATCCAATGGTTTTAAAACTTTATAATGTTAAAGATAATCCGGATAATACATATATCATGGACTTTCCGGTATCAGAAGCTTTAAATGGGGCTTCATTATCAGGTTATAGCGGGGAATACAATGGAAACGATTTTATATGGAAAATCAGAAAACCGCAGACAATCAATCATAAAAAACCATTAAAAAATATTAAAATCGCAATAGATGCAGGTCATGGCGGTTCTGAAATTGGAGCAATAGGGTGTCTTGGCAATAAAGAAAAAGATGTTGCGCTTGATATTGCAAAACTTTTAGAAACCGAACTCAAAAAACGTGGTGCAAAAGTTTTTATGACACGTGAAGATGATAATTATATCGGGCTAAAAGATCGTGTAGATTACGCAAACAAAGAAGATGCCGTAGTTTTTATAAGTATTCACAGCAACGCATTACCCGATGGCACCGACCCTAATAAAATCAGCGGCACGAGTATTTATTATTATTACAATCAAGCAAAACCGCTTGCTGAAACGATATTGAATTCTATAGTAACACAGACGGGCTTAAATGATGATAAAGTCCGCCAGGCAAGTTTTGCTGTCGTCAGAAACACAAATGCATTAAGTATTCTGATTGAAACTGCATATTTAATTAATCCTGAAGACAATGCAAAACTCATTGACCCGCAATTTCAAAGGGTTTTCGTGCAATCTGTTGCTGACGGTTTAGAAAGCTATTTTTCTAGTCATCATAAAATGTAAAACCTTCAGGCAAATAACCTTCAGCAATTACCATAAGTTCGGATGATTTTAGATTTAACGTTTCTGCAAACCTTGCAATTGTAGTTACATAAAAATCTTTTTTCCCTTTTACAAGCGTACTCGTTGTTGCCGGTGAGAAGCCGTATTCATTAGCAATTTTTGATGGAGGAATATCACCTAAAACTTCATTCGCAGCTTTTGCAAGCGCTTGTACATAAATATGTTCTTTACTATTTTCTTTCATTTCTCTATTTTACGAACGTGATAAATTTATCGCATTCGCGAGCACGAAAATTCAAAAATATTATTCTCTTAAAAAAGGCCCGATTAAAATCAGGCCTTTTAATTTATTTTAAATAATTTAGTAAAGTTCGAACCCCAACGCCTGTAGCTCCCGAGATAAACTCATTTTGAGGTTTTTCAAGATATGCAGTTCCCGCAATATCTATATGAACCCATTTTACATCTTTTACAAATTCCTGTAAAAATACGCCGGCAGCAGATGCGCCTCCGTATCTTGAACCGGTATTTTTCATATCGGCAATATCTGATTTCAAACTGTTAAAATATTCTTTAAACATAGGTAATTGCCAGCATTTTTCGCCAGAATGTTCTGCTGTTTCCATTACTCTTTTAATCATATCTTCATCGTTGCCCATAACACCTGTTGCTATAGTTCCTAAAGCTACCATACAAGCACCTGTTAAAGTTGCAATATCAATAACTTCATCTACACCAAGTTCACAAGCATAACATAGAGCATCTGCCAGAGTTAATCTGCCTTCTGCATCAGTGTTATCTACTTCAATAGTTTTTCCGTTTTTGGCAGTCAAGATATCACCAGGTTTGTATGATGAACCGGATGGTATATTTTCACAAGCGGCAATAATACCATGAACTTCTATTTCCGGATTTAGTTTTGACAATGCTTGCATTACACCTAAAACACAAGCAGCACCTGACATATCATCTTTCATTGTAAGCATTGATGATGCAGGTTTAATATCAAGTCCGCCGGAATCAAAACAAATACCTTTACCAATAATTGCAATTCTTTTTTTAGGATTGCCGTTTGAGTATTTCATGTGAATAAATTTTGGAGGATTAACGCTTCCTTGTCCGACAGCAAGAAAAGCACCCATACCCATTTTTTCAATTTCTTCTTTTTCAAAAACTTTTGTTTCAACACCTTCAATATTTTGAGCGATTTCAGCAAGTTTAGAAGGTGTAGCAATTTGAGCCGGTGTATTTGCAAGATCTCTCGTAAATTTCATTGCTTCGCCAAAAATCCGGCCTTCATCAAGCTGTTCTTGAGAAAATTTTGTAAAAGCGATTTCATCTAAATGATGAGCTTTTTCTGATTTAAATTTATCATATGCATAATCTGCAATCATTGCACCAAGTGCAGCAGATTTACCGTAATCTTCATTAAGATCAAAATCAAAGACAGCTTTTTTAGCTCTAATTTGATGTAATTTTCTAACGGCTTTTGAGACAATAGTTCTCATTTTATCAGCATTAAATTCATCTCTTTTACCGCATCCTATAACTAAAATTTTAGCAGCCGCGATTTGACCTAACGTATGTAAAAGATAAGTTTGTCCGAACTTTCCTTCAAAACCGTCTTTTTCTAAAACATAAGTGTTTGCGAGTTCTTGAGATGTTTTTTCACCTTCAAACATATTGATAACAAGAACTTCAGTATCAACACATTGTGAAACTTTAATTTCCATAATTTCTCTCCTATTTAACGATAATAATTATATTATAAAAATAAAATTTACTGCATTTTTTGTTTCAAACCATTTTTCACATCAACAAGCGGCCCATTATTAGGAGTTCTTATATTGTGATAATATTTTTTTATATATGTAAACGGATATTTTGGAATCCAGCTTAATTTCATAAATATAGAAACAGTATCTGCACCTTGAGAAAACATTAATTCATCAATAGTTTCTTCATGAGCAGGTGATATTGAAGAAAACACTTTTAGTAAATAATCTGTAAATGTAACAGCAGAATATCCCGAGGCAGTTACTGGGTCTTTGATAAATGCTGTAACTTTAAAATCACTGTTTTCTTTGATATTTTTAACATCTTCCGGCAGCGCAAAATCACCGCTTGCAATTTGTTCAATTTCATACCATTCCCCATTGTATTGAATCCGCATCACGTTAGGTTTAGGCATATAAATATCATCAAAAATATTATCTAATATTACTTTTCCATTTTTATCACTAATTCCGTATTTATAATTTTTGCATGTTAAAAACATTTCGCCAAATAACATATTAATTGAAGAATATTCAGGTGGAATAAGTGTTTCACCTTTATCATTATATACGGCAAAATCTCTTTCATTTCCAAGTTTTACATATTTTCCAAGCATTCTGTCTGCATGACGATATTTTAAATTAATAAGAACCTCGCCATTATTATTAATAAGTCCGTATTTTCCTTTTTTTTGAGCAATCCATGAAGAATTTCCAAGCCTGATAAGTTTTTTATATTGAGGTTGTACTATAATATTCCCGTCGTTATCTTTGAGCCCGAAATTATTCTCTTCATTAAATACTGTCAATGCAGAATTTGATATTTCACCCTTCAATGTATCTGCATAAGAAATACCATTCATCAATAATATAAAACTAAAAATTAAAATTATTTTCTTCATAATTTTATGATAGCATAAAATTATGATATAATCATATTGGAGAGGATTATGAAATTATCTACAAAAATAATAATAGGTATATTTACATCAATAATTTTAAGCACTCCGTTTGTAGTGTATTTAAAAGTATTGCCGGCAGCGGTTTCAAACCATAAATTTATAAATTTTGTCGAAAAACAATTAGAAAATTCAATCGGCTTAAAAGCAGATATTAAAAATCCGGTTTTAAAAACTTCACTCAGACCTGAAATCGAATTTAAAGTCGATAGAATTGATTTAACCGGAAAAACAGGCCATCTATTTGAAGCAGATAATTTCGACATAATTTTGTCGTTTAAAGAAATTTTTGCTAAAAATATTATAATAAAACAACTTGGCAGTGATTATATTTTCGCCGACATAAATAAACTCTCCAATATATCTGGAACCGAAACAGAAAAAAAAGAAAGTAACTGGAATCTAGACTTTTTTGATTCAATTTTATATTTAAAAAAATCATTATTTTTATATAAAGTTGAGCCATCAACTTATGTAACTGTTAACGCAGATAATATAAGAATTGACAATACTCAAAAACAACTTAGATATGTACATTTCAACTTAACTTCTGATATTAAAAAGAACGAAAAAAATTTACATTTTAACATTGCTGACAGAAATTCCGTTTATATTAAAAACAAAGCCATCTGGGTTGATAATTGTTATTTAACTATCAATAAATCTAAAATTTTCTTTAATGCATTTGCAGACAAAAAGAAAAATTTCAATTTTGAAGTTTTTTCAGATAAAATATTTGTAAATGATGTTTTAACTCTTATTGATTCCAATATTGTAGAAAATAATTTAAACGAACCGCTTGCTTATTTCAAAGACCTAAATGGCGATTTTAATTTTAATATAAAACTCGATAACAAAAATTTAAACGGTATTGTCGGTTTGAACAAAATTTCAGGCAAAATTGTTCCCGTAAACAATATTCCATTTCTTCTTGAAAAGGGGAAAATTGCTATGACAAATGATAAAATCACACTTTCTGATTTTAAAGGTTATTATAACAATAAAAAAGAGAATGCAATTGAAATGGAAGGTGATGTAAAAGATTACCTGAAATCAATTGATACAACAATTATTACACGCGCCGTTGTAACAAATGATTTCATGAAAAATTACCTGTCAAAAATGGCAGGAGTACCTGTCGAACTCACCGGAGGTTCAACAAAAACACGTCTTGATTTAAAATCTATTAATAACAAAATTGATTTAAAATGGCTGTTTGGAATTAAAAAAGGACAGGACATTTTGGTTGACGGAGCATCTTTGAGCCCTGTTGATTATATCAGAGGTTTAAGTGCAGATATGCATTTTGAAGACAATATTTTAGATTTAAAATCAATAGATTACTACATTATTCCTAATGAATATACAAAAGAACAGCAGCAAAAAGTTAAACCTATTTTAAAACTTGCAGGAAATATTGATTGTTCAAAAGAAGTTCCGGAAGTTAAAACAATGGGATTTGAAATTCCAAAACCGTTACCAAGTGAATTTTTGAATGTTTTAATCGGTCAAAAATTATTCAAAAAAGGTACAATTGCCGGTAATATGCAGGTAGATAACAGAGGAAAATATCCTTTTCTTAACGGCAATTTAACTATGGACGGCGTATTAATTCCATCTCAAAGGATTTTCTTAAAACATGGCGAAATGAACACCGATAACGGGACTTTAAACCTTGCTGCAAACGGAAAATACAGACGTTCAGGTTACGACTTTTCAGGAAGACTTGTAAATGAATTAAAATTCCCGATTATAGTAAAAGATATTAACCTAACAGTCGATGATGTTGATATCGAAAAATTTATGGCTTCTGCAAATAATCAAAATTCAGAAGCAATTTCGTCTGAAAAATTTGATCTAACCCCATCCGGTACAGCAAAAGACGATGATGATGATTCTCCGACTTTTGATGTTGGTAATTTTATAGTCGAAAACTGTGAATTAAACCTTTTAAAAGGCAAATATAAAGACATTAATATAAACAATGTAAAAGCAAATTTAACTCTTGATAAAAACAGTATTTTAAATATGTATTCAAACAGATTTGAAATAGCAGAAGGTCATTCTTCGGCAAAAGTAAACTGCGACTTGAAAAAGCATAAATACTCCGTAATTTTAGGAGTTAAAGAAGTTGAATCTTCACTTCTTGCCGGCACTCTTTTGCAGATGGAAAGAGAGATTTCAGGCAAAGCCAGCGGTTTACTTGAATTGAATACAGACGATTCTATGAAATTAAACGGTTCTTTAAAATTTATGATACAAAACGGTCAAATCCAAAAAGTTGGACTTGTTGAATATGTTTTAAAATTTGCGGCATTGTTCAGAAATCCGTTAACAATGATTAGTCCTTCAACATTTTCAGATTTAGTAAATATTCCGGAAGGCAATTTTGACAAAATATCAGGAACTCTTGATATTAAAAATAACGTAATTGAACGCATGATGATTAAATCTTCTGCCCCGCAATTAAGCTCATTTATAGCCGGCAGGTATGACCTTGAAACACGTGATGCCTCTTTAAGAATTTACACTAAATTTTCTAACAAAAATAAAGGTGTTTATGGTGCTTTAAGAAACATTTCATTAAATAGTCTGGCAAACAGAATTCCATTAAACAGCAGAAATGACAGTAATTATTATTCAGCAGAGCTTTCTCAATTACCTGAAATTGATGCTGATGAAAAAGATTGTCAGGTATTTTTGACAAAAGTTGATGGTGATGTTGAACATAACAACTTTATTTCATCTTTGAAAAAAATCAAATAAATTATTCAGTAACTTTACCGCGCAACTGTCCGCAAGCAGCATCAATATCAGCTCCGCGCTCTAATCTTACTGTTACTTTTTTGCCTGACTGTTCAAGTAAAGATTTGAAGCGCATTATAGAGTTATTTGATGGTTTTTGATAATCATTTTTTTCTGTCGGATTATATGGAATCAAATTAATATTACATTTCAAATCCTGCAAATAATTCACAAGCTGTTTAGCGCTTTCTAATGTATCATTCAAATCCTTTATCAAAAGATATTCAATCGTAATTCTTCTGCCGGTTTTAGCAATATAATTTTTTAGAGCTTTTTTCAATTCAGGCATAGAATATTTATTTTCAATCTGCATCAATTTAGCTCGAATATCATGGTTTGGAGCATGCAGAGAAATTGCAAGAGTTGATTGCATATCAAGTTCAGCAAGCCTGTTTATACCCGGAATTATACCGGAAGTTGAAACTGTTAAACGGCGTGCACCGATTTGAAAATTTTCATTAAAAATTTCCATAGCTTTTAAAACATTATCTAAATTCAATAAAGGTTCACCCTGTCCCATAAATACAACATTAGTAACCTTCAAACCGGTATCTCTCTGAATTGTCAAAACTTGTTCTATTATTTCTTTATAAGAAAGATTTCTTATAAAACCGCGTTTTCCGGTAGCACAAAACGAACAATTAACCGCACAGCCAACCTGAGAACTTACACATGCTGTTAAATTTGCACGATTATCGAAACGCATTAAAACAGTCTCAACGCATTCGCCATCCGGAAATTCCAGCAAATATTTTAACGTCCCGTCAGAACTTTCCTGTTTAACCTTGATTTTTATATCTGTAACTTTAGCTATCTGTTTTAATTCATCGCGAAACTTTACAGATAAATCTGTCATTTCATCAATTTCTTTAACAGATTTAAGATATATCCAATTATGAATTTGACGCGCTCTAAACTTTGATGCGCCTAACTCATCTGTAATTTGTTCTATTTCTTTTAAATTTAATCCTGATAATATTTTCATTACCCCTCCTCGAGATCATTCGCTGCGTTCGCATTAAACGGGTACGCTTTCGCCCTCTGCGAACTTGCAGATTTCGGTCCTCCCTCAAGGGGCGAGGAACGAAATTTTATCTTTATAATAATCAATAATTTCCATCATTGAATGAAGCATTAAAGTAGCAGGCTCAACTTCTTGCCTCCATTCATAAAACCCGCAGCTTTCCGGTAAAATACACAACGGATTATCCGGGAAATGACGACAAATATCCGGTCTATTCTCATAATCAGAACAGCGTTTGCATTCAGTAAGTTTTGGACAATGATAAAAATAAACATCTTCCTCTTTTGAATCTTTGAGAAGTTTTAAATATTCAGGATAAATTTTTTCTGCTTCTTCCCGCGTTTCATAAGGAATAAAAATACTAGTAAACTGAGTTGCAAACTTATCTCCATTTTTAGCTTTTTCTTTTAACTGTTCCGGCGAAAACTCTGAACATGCAAGATTACAGCATGTTGCACAACCGTTACAATGAAAATTTTCTCTATAAGACAGAATTTCATTCCATTTTTGATAAATTTCACGAGAAATATCTTTTTCAAACATCTCAAGAACATCAGCCTGCCATTTTCTGCCGATACTATCTTTCTCATATACATCAAAAATATCACCCTCAAAATTTTCAGGCTTAAGTTCGTTTACCCGTTGTTCAATTGCTTCCGCAGATGACATAAAAATTTCGCGGTATTTTTGTTTCATATTGTTTAATTTTGAATTTAAATCAGTCATAAAACATTCCAAAACCTAATGTGGCGGGTGGGCACGCTCCTATGAAATATCCCATCTTCCGCAAGTACCGCCCCAGCGTGCAATAATATTCCCTTTTATATCTTTAATATTATCAACATGCTGAATAGCCTGTTCGCCTTCAACAATTGTAATAACTTCGCAATTGTTTGAACAACCATTGCAAGAACTTGTAATTGAATGGAAAGACATATCCGCAACTTCCCAGCCTTTAAAAGTTGTTTTAGCTTCAGTATATTGGTGATTTTCCATTGCTAAAAGCGCAGCCCCGATAGCACCCATAGTCTGGTGATGATCCGGAACTATAACTTTGTGTCCCAAAGCTTCTTCAAAAGCTTTTACCATACCGGAATTTGTTGCAACTCCGCCCTGGAAAGAGAATACAGGAAGCAATTCTTTACCCAATGCAAGGTTTGCAAGATAGTTTCTAACAAGTGCCTGACAAAGCCCGTATAGTAAATCTTCTACAGGATAACCAAGCTGTTGTTTATGGATTAAATCACTTTCAGCAAATACACCACAGCGTCCCGCAATACGTGCAGGATTTTCTGATTTCAATGCAGTTTCTCCAAATTGCTCAATCGGAACATTTAATCTCTGAGCCTGATGGTCTAAAAAAGAACCGGTACCAGCAGCACAAACAGTATTCATGGCAAAATCAGTTACAATACCATCGCGCAAAATAATAATTTTACTATCCTGACCGCCAATTTCCAAAATTGTTTGAACGCCCGGAACATTTATACTTGCGGCAACAGCATGTGCTGTAATTTCATTTTTTACAACATCTGCTCCAACTAAAGCACCGGCAAGATTACGTCCGGAACCGGTTGTGCCAACACCCATTACATCATAGTCTGTTATACGTTTTTTGAAGAGTTCATTCAACCCGGTTTGAACGGCTACAACAGGTTTTCCTGCCGTTCTAAGCATATAACTGTCTACATATTTACCTTTTTCATCAACTAATGCAAGTTTTGTTGTTACTGAACCTACATCTATCCCTAAGTATACTGTTAATCCCATATTTTTCCTTTTCTATTTCCTACAACTATTTTAACACAAAAAAATTTCTTACAAGATTATTTATTCGGGTAGTGACAAAAATATATATATTGTGTTAGTATGTTATTAAAAAGGGGATTAAATCTATGAATAATAAAATAAAAAGTTTAATTTTAGTATTAGCAGTAGCAGCCGGCTTAAATGTATATGCAGTAACCCAGCAAATACCATCCAGAACTGTCGTTACTGCAAACGGAGTTCAACAAGCAGATTGTGCATATGCTCTTGTAAATCCGCTTGATGTAGTTGCTAGACCAAACTTCTATTTAAATAAAAATATTAAAATAAAAGCAAAATTCGACAAATTTTCTACACTCGGACTTGATTACAAACCGGCTATGAAAAGTTCAGAAAAATATATTTCATTTTTAATCCAAAGACCGGACATAACTGACCATAATATCCCTTTGTCTGAATTAAAAATCTTTTTAGACAGAACAGAAGCTGAAAAACATATTGAGTTAAATTCAGGCGATATTGTAGAATTCACAGGCAAAATTTTTTCAACCGCACTCGGTGATCCCTGGATGGAAGTTAACAAATTTACAGTAGTTAGCACAAAACCCAAAGAAGAAACAAAATAACTTTAAATAACGGAGTTGAGAGAGATGAAAGATATATTTTTAACAATTCACGGGCATTTTTATCAGCCGCCGCGCGAAAATCCATGGCTTGAAGCGATTGAACTTCAAGACAGCGCACTGCCGTTTCACGATTGGAATGAAAGAATAAACAAGGAATGTTATAATCCTAACTCCGTATCTAAAATCGTAGACAGCAGAAACAGAATTCTTGATGTTGTTAATAACTATGAATATATGAGTTTCAATTTTGGACCTACTCTTCTATCATGGATGGAACATTTTGCTCCGCTTACTTATGAACGCATTATAAAAGCTGATATTGAAAGTATTGCTGAGCATAATGGTCATGGAAACGCAATGGCGCAGGTTTATAACCATATAATTATGCCGCTAGCAAATGAACATGACAAAGAAACTCAAATAAAATGGGGGATAAGAGATTTTGAATACCGTTTCGGAAGGAAACCGGAAGGGATGTGGCTTGCTGAAACTGCTGTTGATGACGATACTTTAAGACTTTTAGAATCAAACGGTATTAAATTCACAGTTCTTTCACCATATCAGGCTGATAAATTTAAACAAAAAGGCGACAGAGATTGGACAGATGTAAGTTGGGGAAATATTGACCCTGCACGCTCATATAGATATTATATAAAATCAGCCCCAGGTAAATTTATAGATTTATTCTTCTACGACGGTGCAATATCACGCTCAGTTGCATTTGATGAATTATTAAAAGACGGAAATAAATTTATCCGGCGTTTAAAAGAAGGTGTTTCTGATTGCAGAAACTTCCCGCAGCTTATAAACATAGCAACTGATGGGGAAAGTTATGGTCACCACACTAAATTCGGTGACATGGCTCTTTCATATGTTCTTAAAATTCGTGCAAAAGATGAAGGATTTACCATTACGAATTACGCAGAATTTTTAGACAAATACAGAAGTGATTGTGAAGTAGAAATCAAACAAGCATCAAGCTGGAGCTGCTTCCATGGCGTTGGCAGATGGAAAGAAGATTGCGGCTGTTCAACAGGCGGTCATCCCGGCTGGAATCAAAAATGGAGAAAACCTTTAAGACAGGCTCTTGATTATTTGAGAGATGAATTTATTGAAATATTTGAAACTGAAGGTAAAAAATATTTTATAAATGATGTATGGGAAACCAGAAATAAATATATTGATGTAATTCTTGATCGTAATGAAATGAATGTAAAAAAATTCCAGCAGGTGAATTTTAAATCCGATTTGTCTGATAATGATAAAGTTCATGCAATGGAACTTCTTGAAATACAGCGTCAAGAACTTTTAATGTATACAAGCTGCGGCTGGTTTTTCTCAGAGATTTCCGGTATCGAAACTGTTCAAATTATGAAATATGCAGCACGCGCAATGCAGTTAGCGGCAAAGTTTACAGATAAAAACCTTGAAGAGAAATTTTTAAACATTTTATCTGAAGCGAAAAGCAACATGCCGGAACATGGCACAGGCAAAGATATTTTTGAACGTTTTGTAAAACCATCAATTGTTACAACAAAACAAATTGCCAGCTTATGGGCATTATCTTCGCTTTATCAGGATTTTGAGGATGAAGAAAGCGTATATTGCTATACTATAAACAGAAAAACGTATAAAAAAGTTCAAAAAGGAAATTCAGCCTTTATTATTGGTCATATTGAAATACAATCAAAAATCACATTACAAAAATCAAATGTTATGTTTGCTCTTATGCAGTATTCAGGCGGAGATTTCCACTGTGCAATCAAAGAGTATTCGGATGATTTAGAATTCAATAGAATAAAAAATAATTTAATCAAAATATTCATGATGAATCCGCTTACAGAAATTATTCGTTCAATGGATGAAATCTTTGGAAAAGAATATTTTACATTAAAAGACATATTTATTGAAGAACGCAGAAAAATTTTACAAATTCTTTTAAAAGGAAAACTTGAAAAATTTTCTCAAATTTATCAAAATATGTATGACGAAGGTAAAGGTTCTATTTACCACCTGCAAGGACTTGGACTTAAAATACCCGATGAATTTAAAATTTCTGCACAATATGCTTTAAGCCATAAATTCAATGATATAGTTATACATTCCGGCGGTTTTGTTGAAGAAGATTTAATTCAGCAGGCAAAAGATATTAATTATGAAGCTCAAAAAATAGGTATTAAGCTTGATAAATCAAAATCTAATGATTTATTCAGCCGAAAAATTTTACAAAATATCAACAGACTTGTTCACAGTTTTGAAATTCAACAGGCTGACGTTGTCTTAGAACTTTTTGATAATATAGAAAAGCTTGAACTTGAAGTTGATATTTCAGAAGCTCAAAATACATATTTTTCAAAGATTTATCACCGCATAGGAGACATTTTAGAAACAACTTCCAAACGTTCAGCTAATATAAAATTTATTGAAATGTTATTGGAAATTGGCGAAAAACTAAATATTAATACTGAATTTTACCACAGAAAACTTGACAAAATGCTTTCAAAATAGGAGAGAATAATGGAATCGACAATAATTTTAGATAAGTTAAATTCCCCGAAAGATTTAAAAAAGATGTCTTTTAACGAGATGAAAGATTTAGCCGGAGAAATCAGAGAATTAATAATAAAAAAAGTAAATACAATCGGTGGTCATATGGGACCTAATCTTGGTATTGTAGAAGCAACAATTGCACTGCATTATGTATTCAATTCTCCTGTTGACAAAATTGTTTACGATGTATCACACCAATGCTATCCTCACAAGATTTTAACAGGTAGAAAAGAAGGTTTTACTAATCCTGATAATTATCTTAAATACACCGGTTACACAGCTCCAGAAGAAAGTGAACATGATTTATTTAAAGTTGGTCATACTTCAACTGCTGCCAGCTTAGCTTGCGGAGTTGCAAAAGCTAGAGACTTAAAAGGTGAAAAAGGAAATGTAATTGCTTTAGTCGGCGATGGCTCTTTAAGCGGCGGCGAAGCATTAGAAGGCTTAGATAACGCAGCTGCTTTAGATTCTAATATCATTATTGTTATTAACGATAACGATATGTCCATAGCCGAAAACCATGGCGGTGTTTATGACAATTTAAAATTATTACGTAACACAAACGGCAAAGCTGAATGTAATTTCTTTAAATCTCTTGGTTTTGAATACTATTATGTTGCAGAAGGTAATAATGTTGAAAAACTTGTTGAAACTTTTGAAATAGTTAAAGATACAAACAAACCGACAATTGTTCATATAAAAACTCAAAAAGGCTGCGGACTTTCTGTTGCTGAACAAAACAAAGAAGCCTTTCACTGGATTTTACCCGGAACTTTAGATGAAAACAAACAACCAGTAGAATTAGTTGAAAATTACACCTCACTCACACGTGAATATATTTTAAACAAAACGAAAGAAGACAAAACCGTTATTGCAGTAAATGCAGGAACTCCAGGAGTTTTTGGGTTTGATTCTGAATTTAGAAATACATTAGGCAAACAATATACTGACGTCGGTATTGCAGAAGAACATGCAGTGGCATATTCATCCGCTCTTGCAAAATGCGGAGCTAAACCAATTTTCACAGTAATGAGCTCATTTGTTCAAAGAACTTATGACCAGTTGTCCCAAGATTTATGTCTAAACAATTCACCTCTTACTATGCTTGTATATTGGGGAGGAATTTCTGGCGCAGATGCAACTCATTTGTGCACATTTGACATACCTTTAATTTCTAATATCCCTAATATGGTTTATCTTGCACCAACTAACAAAGAAGAATATTTAGCAATGCTTAACTGGTCAGTAGAACAAACTCAATATCCTGTAGCAATAAGAGTTCCTAATATTGCTCTTGTTTCAACAGGTATCGAAGATAATACCGATTATTCTGTTTTAAATAAATTTAAAATTGAAGAATCTGGTGAAGAAATTGCCATAATTGCTGCCGGAAATTTCTTTGCGTTAGGTAAAGATTTAAAAGATTATTTAAAAGAAAAATTTGGATATAATGCAACATTAATCAATCCGCGATTCTTGACCGGTATTGATGAAGACTTATTGGAAAATTTAAAACAAAATCACAAGATTGTAATAACATTAGAAGACGGCGAACTTGACGGCGGTTTTGGTGAAAAAATCACAAGATTTTACGGAAACAGCAATATGAAAGTATTGAATTACGGTTCAATAAAAGAATTTACAGACCGTATTCCTCTTGATGAGTTGTATCAAAGATACAGATTGACTCCTGAATTAATTTCGGAAGATATACAGGCAAATTTTAAATAATAGAAATCTTTTCTTAAAAATCTTTAATATTTAAATATTTTCACCTTCCTTGTGATAAAATATTTATAAAGAGGGATAGATTTTGAGGGAAAGATTAAGAAATAAACAGGAAAATGAACTGGAAAAAAGAAGTAGAACTCTAGATAAGATAGTAGGATTTTTACATATATTCTTTATCGGATTTATGACTCTTCTTATAATATACCTTTTCTTTATTCAAGTCGTTGACGTTGGTAAATATAGAGCAAGAGCAAGAAGTCAGCGTGTCGGCAGAATTTTTTCAATGCGAGGCGACATTTATGATAGAAACGGGATTAAACTTGCTACAGACAAGGTTTATTCGGATGTTTATGCACACCCTGCCGACTACGACCATACACCGGAAGAACTTGCTCAAAAACTTGCACCTATATTAAAAATGCCAAAAAACCAACTTTTACAAAAACTAAAAAAACCAGGCCCTGTTATTACACTAAAAAAAGATATTGACAGAAATACTTCAAAAGAAATTGCGAAATTGCATTTAAGAGAAATAAGTTTAGGCAAAAAAAACACAAGAGAATACCCTCAAGGAACTCTTGCTGCACATGTTTTAGGGTACTATAACTTTGATGCCGATATCGCAAACGGCATTGAATACACAGCTAAAGATAAACTTGAACATGTAATTAATACCGTTAAATTTCAAAAAACAAGAGACGGTAAAATTATTTATGATTTCACAACTGACCCTGTAGCAACAACAACAAATCCAAAAGGTGAAAATGTCACCTTAACTATTGATGCCGCAATACAACATATTTGCGAAAAAGAAATTGAAAAAAAAGTAAATGAAACAAGAGCAGATGGCGGCGCAGTTATAGTTATGAATCCTAAAAACGGCGAAATTCTTGCATATGCGGTTTATCCAACATTTGACCCTAACAATTACAGGAAAGCAACGCCGACTCAATTGAAAAACTGGACACTGACAGACGTATTTCCGCCTGGTTCTACATTTAAAACAATTACTGTTGCTTCAGCAATGGATTTAGGCAAAATCAATGAACATTCAAAAGTTATGGATACCGGTAAAATGACTATCGGAAAATGGGAAATTAAAAACCACGATTATCATATACACCCTTATCCTGGTATGATTTCACTTGAATATTTATTTGAACATTCAAGCAACATCGGTTCAATTAATATTGCAAGAATGATGTCTCCTTTTGAATTTTACGGAGTTTTGAAAAAATTTGGCTACGGAAGTAAAACAGGAATTGACCTGCCGGGTGAATCCAGCGGCCTGTTGCAATCCTGGGCTCATTGGGATCAAGGTCTTCATGCAACAATGGCATACGGCTATGGTACTTCAGTTACTGCAATACAAATGATTTCTGCTGTACAAGCAATTGCAAACAACGGGGTAAAAGTTACACCGCATATTATAAAATATTCTCAAGAAGAATTTGATAATAAAATTCATTATACTCAGGTAATAAAACCCGAAACCGCTCAGGCTGTAACCAGACTACTTGTTGCAAGTATCGAAAACAGTAAATCTGAAGTTAAAATGGACAAATACAAAGTTGCCGAAAAAACAGGAACTTCCAGAAAACCAAATAAAAGCGGCTCCGGATACTCATCATATCTATATACATCTTCAATCGGTTATTTGCCGGCATCAGATCCGCAGGTTTTGATATACGTAATTGTAGACAGTCCAAAAGAAGGTGCAATATGGGGAAGTACAGTTGCGGCACCGGTTTTCAAAGAAGTCGCGACACAAGTTGCAAGAATAATGAATTTAAAACCAGATAAGGCAATGCGGCAGCCGGAGTGAGCCGGTATCGGCTTGCGATGAGCAAGACGAGCAGGGCGTAACTCAACGATAGCGACGTAGGATTGCAGACACGAAGTGTCGAAACCCACAGGAGCATAAAACAAAAGGAGAAACAATAAATGAAACTTGACGAATTAATCGAATACTTAGATTATAAAGATTTAATAAATTTCAAAAATATTGATATAACTGGAATTTCCTATAACTCAAAAACAACAAAAAAAGGGGATATATTCATTTGTCTTATTGGAGAACACACAGATGGACACGAATTTGCAAAAATGGCTATTGATAATGGCGCTGCTGCACTTTTAGTCGAAAGAAAAGTTGAAGGTACAAAAATTCCTCAAGTAGTTGTTTCTTCCACAAGACATAAAATCGCTAATATTGCAGACAGATTTTATTCAAGCCCATCCAAAGGAATTAATTTAATAGGGATAACCGGCACAAACGGAAAAACTACTGTTACTCATTTAATCCAGAAAATCTTTGAAGAAAACGAACAAAAATGTGCACTTATCGGAACTTTAGGTTATAAATTAAGCTCAAACGGAGAATACAGAGATGCAAAACACACAACTCCTCAAGCTCCGGAACTTCAAGCAACATTAAGAATGATTAAAGATGTTGAAAAAATTGACAATGTTGTAATGGAAGTAAGTTCACACGCTCTAGAACAAAATCGCGTAGGCGGATGCCGTTTTAACGGCGCTGTATTAACAAATCTTACACAAGATCATTTAGATTACCACATAACAATGGATAACTATTTCGATGCAAAAGCTTTATTGTTCCGTTCACTTTCCCCTCTAACTCTGGGAGAGGGTAGAATTCTCAACGAGCCTGTGAGTTGTAAGAATTCGGGTGAGGGTGTTACACACGCAGACCTGCCGATAAATGTTGGTGATAATTTTATAAATTCTAGTGAGGGTTCTTTTGCAGTAATTAACGCCGATGATGCTTACGCTGAAAGATTTTTAAATGTAGTACCCGAAGGTGTTAGAAAATTTACTTATGGCGTTAAAACCGAAAGTAATGTAATGGCAAAAGATATTAATTTTTCTCTAAACGGTGCTGAATTTACACTTGTAATCAATAAAAATTGTCATTCTGAGCCTTTAGGCGAAGAATCCCATGAGATCTTTCGCTCTGCTCAAGATGACAATTATAAAGTTAATCTTCACATGAACGGAATGTTCAGTGTTTATAACGTACTTGCGGCCGTTACCGCGGCATTGGCAATGGGAATTGATATAGAAGTTTCTTTAAAAGCTTTGCAAAACGTTAAAGGTGTTGCAGGAAGATTTGAAGCAGTTGTAAAAAAACCCCTTGTAATCGTAGATTATGCACATACTCCAGATGGTTTGGAAAACGTTTTGAAATCAGCAAGAGAAATTACACCGGCTGATGGCAAATTAATTTGTTTATTTGGCTGCGGCGGCGACAGAGATGCTACAAAACGTCCAAAAATGGGAGCTATTGCTGAAAAACTTGCCGATAAAATCGTTATAACAAGCGACAATCCGCGTTCTGAAGATCCGCAAATAATTATCACAGATATTATTGCTGGCTTAAAATCCGTTAATACAGAAAACGTAATCGTCGAACCAGACAGAGGAACAGCAATCGGACTTTTAAAAACAATAGCAAACAACAATGATGTTGTAATTATTGCAGGAAAAGGCCACGAAGATTATCAAATCTTAAAAGACAAAACAATTCACTTTGATGACCGCGAAGAAGCACGTAAAGTTTTTGAAGGCAGTGTAATATAACAATGTTCTTAAATAATAATTAATATCCGACAATTATAAAAATTGTCGGATATATTTGTAAAATTTTATAAAAGTTATTAATGATTTTTTAATATCTTTCTAAATATCTATCAATTTCCCATTGAGAAACATATGTTCTAAATGAATCCCACTCTTTTTTCTTAGCTGACATAAATTCATTAAATATATGTTCACCTAAAGCAGCACGAGACACAAGAGATTTATCAAAATAATCCAAAGCCTCTGCCAAAGAACCCGGAAGAGCATCAATTCTCTGTTTTTTACGTTCTTTTGTCGTTAATTTATAAATATTACTTTCTACAGGTGCCGGCGGATCAATTTTGTTTCTCACACCATCTAAACATGCTTCCAAAATAGCAGCAAAAGCGAGATAAGGATTACATGCCGGATCCGGTGAGCGAAGTTCTACACGAGTTGACATTCCGCGTTTTGCTGGAACCCTCAACAGTGCACTTCTATTCGCTAATGACCATGCTAGATAGACAGGAGCTTCATAACCTGGGACTAAGCGTTTAAAACTATTTACTGTCGGGTTAAGAATTGCTGTTATACTTTTTACATGTTTTAGCATACCGCCAATTGAGTATTTCGCAATATCAGAAAGCTGATATTCAGCATTTTCATCGTAAAAAGCATTTTTACCATCTTTAAACAATGAAACATTACAATGCATACCGGAACCGTTTATACCATAAATAGGTTTCGGCATAAATGTTGCATGTAAATTATGTTTAGCAGCAATTGCTTTGACTGCAATTTTAAATGTTGCAACATTATCAGCAGCAGTCAGAACATCTGCATATCTAAAATCAACTTCATGCTGTCCATCTGCAACTTCATGGTGAGATGCCTCAATATCAAAACCCATTTCTTGCAAAGTCAAAACAATATCAGATCTAACATCTTCGCCTAAATCTTCCGGTCCTACATCATAATATCCGGCACTATCTTGAGTTGTTGTTGTAACATTTCCATTCTTATCTTTTGCAAATAAAAAGAATTCAGCTTCCGGACCAATATTCATTGAAAATCCCATTTTTTCAGCTTCTTTCATAAGACGTTTCAAATTACATCTCGGACAACCTTCAAATGGAGTTCCATCAGCATTATAAATATCACAAATAAGTCTTGCGGAATTAATTCCATCTTGTCCTCTCCATGGCAAAATTTGGAATGAATTTTTATCAGGATAGAAAAACATATCAGAAGTTTCAATGCTTCTAAAACCTTTAATTGATGAACCATCAAGCATAATTTCATTATTCAAAACTTTCTCAATATGATGCGATGGTATTGTCATATTTTTGACCTGACCATTTATATCGACAAATTGAAGTTTTATAAATTTAATATTATATTCTTTTATTAAACTTTTAATTTCTTCATCAGTGAACTGTTTGTTGTCTAACCTTGTGTGAGTGAATTCTTTCATAAAACCTTCTTTCTATTTCTTTATCAGAATACTTTTTTTTGAACGAAAGGTCAAGGGTTTTTAAATTAAGATTAAGTAAAGGTTTTGACGAATATTTTAAGTTTTCTTAATGTTTTTCTAAAAATACGTTTAATTATTGAAAAATTGTGGCATATTTATTATTACTTGAGGGATAGGAAATTTTATTTATTAAAAATCTTATTTTTGATGTTAAATTCATCTATGCCGTAAAAAGCGTTATATTTAAGCTATTTATGAATACATGTAAAGAAATGTAACAATATAAACAAGATATAGCAATTATATACTCCAGAAATACTTTATATAAATGTAAGCGATAAACAAAAGATTAATCAAAGAATTAAATAAACACGAGACAATTTACACTACCTACTACACACTAACCTTCTACACACGAGGAATTACGTAAAAAGAATTCCGAACTCTATCTTCCAGATAGGGTTTTTTTTTGGCCAGTTAAGCTGGCTTTCCCTCTTTGCAGGTTTTGAATAACACTTTTTAGTTTACTCTAAAAAGTCTTCCAACAAAGTTGGCTTCCCATTTTTTTAATTTTTACGCATCAATAATAGTTATCCTGCCATCATCAAATATATCTATAGGTTTATTAAGTTTTTTGATATAATCACAGGTTAATTTATCTTTGTCAAAATCAAAAACTTCATCAACTTCATTTTTTTCAATTTTATTTGAAATCAACTTATCACCGCCAGATGCAAAGAAATCATCTGTGGCAACTGTATAAATTTTATTCGGGTTAGGATTATTTATATCTATCGAAATTTCTTTTCCTTGTTTGTCTATATAAGATGCAGATTTAATCTCACCGTTTCGTGTAACTGTATATTTCAATCCTGATGGTATAACTATACTTGGTTTATTGCCCGGATTGATAAATGATTTTGCACCATTTTTAAGAGCCTCTACAACTTCTTGTTCTGTTAATTTAAGTTTAACCATATTATTTTTCAATGGGACAACTTCAAACACTTGTCTAGAATCTACAGGACCTTGTTCAAAAAATCCTCTGACATTTCCAACGTTAATTAATGCTAAATCTGTATTAAATTCATGTCTTACAGCGTCCATTATAAAATATGCATTTGGATTTGGATCAATAAGTCTATTTTTCGTTGGACCGGTTGCAGATTTTATCTCACCCAAATGCTCCGGTTTTCCAAGAATATCATCAAATACATTTTTTAATACTCGATTACGTTTGAATCCTTGAGCAGAAGTTACATTATTTTGTGCTTTTACAATAACCCCGTTTTTATCCCAGGTTAATTTCAATTCTCCGAAATATTCACCATCTTTTCCACCCTGAGTAATAATAACAGGCTCATTGTTTTTTGAATAAAATAAATTTTCGTTTTGTATTACATTTTTTATTAAATCATGAGTGTGACCGCCAATTATAACATCAACACCTGAAGTTTCTTTTGCTAATCTTTTATCTTTAGTTAAACCGCAATGTGAAAGTAGAATAATTTTATTGATATTTTGTTTTTTAAATTTTTCAACTTCCTGTTGAACATCACTTATTGTTTTTTCAAAATCATCTACACCGATTTGTTTTCTGGACTCATTATCTCTTATTCTTTCATGCAAATCGGGAGGTGCTAAACCAATTACACCATATTTATGTCCGTTTTTTTCAAGTACATATGATTTCTCAATTACATTTTCTAAAGGATTACCTTTTGGAATTTGTAAATTCATTCCTAAACTTTTAAATTTGGCATTTTCTTTTGCTTTAGCGAGAACATCAGGATTTGCATCATATTCATGATTTCCATCAGAAACAGCATCCAATCCAATACCATTCATAAATGCTGTTGAAGCTTTAATTATATGGGCATCGGCACCGGCAGAAATATCGCCTGCTGATAAAACCAATTTATCAATATTTTTATTTACGTTTACAGCATCATAAACTTTTTTTGCTGAATAAATACGAGCCATATTACCAATACGGCCATGAATATCATTTACATAAAATATACTTGTATCAACTGTTCCTTCTTTTTTATCGGATTTTTCAAACTTATCTGGCTGCTGCAACGGCTTTATAACAGCCTTCGGCTTTGCAACTTGCGGCAAATTGCTATATCTTTGTACTGCATTTATTAATAGATTCATATTTTCTCACCTTTGTTATATTAAATCTCATCAAGAAAATTTTTGCTAAAATTTTGCTTAATGTAAAAAAACATTAAGCAATTCTTTGATATTGATTATTTTGTAATGATTGTTGTTTTAGTTTTTTATATGTTTTCAACCCTTCAACCCAGTTTTCGACGATATTCATATCATTTGAAACTACAGATTGAGGTAATGCGGCATGATGAATTTTCGGTAACAAATAGTCTTCTGAATATTCAACAGATTTTGACATATCATCATCTGTATCATTACAGATAAATATCAATTTACCATTTTTTTCTGTTCTTGTACCGGTTATAGTTATCTCATGACCGTTAATTATTGTATTGCTGCCATCTACTAAAGTATAACCAATAATTACATTGTCACCGAGTTTTAGTGCATCAGTAATCTGTTTTTTCATAGTATTAAAATCTGTTTCGTATCCGACAAGTCTTGCATTTTCATCAATTGTTTGATAAGTAACGGAAATTTTATTTTTATCTTCAACGACTGATTCTGTAAATGTTTTTTCAAATTCAATCAAACCTTTATCATTTTGATTAAACTTACCGGCACGCTTGTCACATAATGAGTCATAAGATTGTTGAGAGCCAACCTGCATAAAAGTGGATTGCATTAATACATCAAGAGAAGAACGCTCCAAAGGATCTTTATCAACCGTTTGAATATGAGCGCGAACAATTGCATTTTTATCCGGTGCAAATTTCAAATGAGCCTCATCAAAATTATTTGCTTCAAAAGGAATTTCAAATGCATTCAAAAGCCATATTGCATCAAGCGTATTATCAGCAAGATTATTCATCTTAATGGTTTTATTTACTGACATTTGAGGAGAACTCAAACCTGCTGCAAATCTTGCAAATTCAGCGGGGTGTTTTTGTGCAAGATTAAATTCTATACTTGAGGCAACACAAGTTCCGGAGTACTCAACATTAACATCAGCAGCATGTTCTCCTGCGAGTTGTACAGCCTGATTTTGATAAGTTTGAGGAATATTACCGAACCTTTGAGTAATAATATGCGGATCTGATAAAGTTGCAATTGTTTCTTTTAAAATATTTGCATTATTCAAACCTTGAGCACGTTCAGTTGTAGCAATTTTGTATAAATTATCAAGCGTAGTGGATTTGTCATTGGAATCAGAATTTAGTAAAATACCAGATTTTAAAAGATAATTTAATTGTTTTTTAGTATCTTTATCAGTAAATTTAACCAGAGTTTTATATTTATTTTTTTCATCTTTTGAAGAAAGACTTGTCCTTAATTGCACAGTGGAAGCGCCAAAAGAAACATTTGACATAAACGGATTAAAAGCAGGCTTTTCACATTTCTTTTCTATTTTTGAATCAGAAGCGGTCACAGTATTTATTGCTGTGTTATAATTATTATATGAGGTTGTATTTAAGCCAATTGAATACACTATTCCACTCCACTGCTATTATATAGAAAAAACAGAAAAATAAAAAATTGCTTTTTTAATAAAAATTTATTAAGAATTATTACAATATGAAAATAAAAAAACTCACAAAAGAACAACTTATTATATCAATTGACAGACTTACAAGATTTAAAGAGCCTGAAATTAAATATTTACGGGTATTTAAAGACATTATATTAACTAATCTTATTGAACCGAAATTTAAAAAATCAGAACTTGAAGAGATGGATTATGAAGACTTGAAACAACTTGCCGAAAATATTATAAATTTATCTTTGGAAAGCAATAATGATGATTTAACAATAAATCGAAAACTTTATGATTATGAAATGTCTGCATTTAAAATTGATAAAAAAACAGAAAAACTTTTGAAAAACAAAATAAATTACAAAGAAATTTTAAAACTGCTGCCTAAAGAAATTCCGGATAATTTAAAATGGTTAATTTCTCCATCTATTTGCGGTTTTCCGGTTAAAAAAGTTATATTATGTGAAGGGATAACTGAAGAAATTCTTTTGCCTGAATTTGCTAAAATTTGCGGATTTAATTTTAAAGAAAACGGAATACATATAATTTCCGCAGGAGGCAAAAATCAGGTTGTCAAAATGTTTTATAATTATGCTGAATGTTTAAAAATCCCAATTTTTGTATTATTAGACAACGATGCTAGTGAAAATCAGCAGCAAATTTTTCCGCGCTTAAGACCATTTGATAAAATACATTTATTAAGAAGTGGAGAATTTGAAGATTTATTGCCGGATTCATTAATAATAAAAACCTTAAATTATGCAACCCAAAATATTTCACTTGCCCCGATTGAAGGTTTAAAAGAAAGTACATCAAAAGTAAAATTTCTTGAAGAATTTTTTAGACACAGAGGTTTACATGAATTTAAAAAAGCTGAATTCGCAAATCTTGTAAAGCAAAATATTTCAGACACCTGCGATATATCAGTAGAAATTAAAGAAATTATAGACGAATTATCAAAAATTTCAGTTAAGAAAACTCCCGTTGTATAACGGGAGAAAAAATGAAAGTTCCCCGTAGGGGGAAGTATGAAAATTTAGCAATTCGGGTGAGGGGTAAAAATTTAACCCTCTCCCTGACCCTGTCTTGAAATTGCTCCACGCTCACAGAGTTTCGCCAAAGTTGCTACGCAACATAAGGCTCAATCTGTTCGCTATCCGGACTCGTTTTTCTCCGTCCGTCCACAATTTCGCTCTCCCTCGGAGAGGGAACTTAATTTATCTGATAGAATTCGGGTGAATTATCTCCTTTCAAGTTTATCAATTCGTTTCTTCAACTCTTTATTTTCTTTGCGCAAGGCATTTATGTCATTCTAAGTGGAACGAAGAATCTTTAACTCTTCATCCTGTGCTTGTTTCAATTGTTTCTGATTGCGAGATACTTCGGCTAAAGCCTCAGTATGACGTTTTATTTGTTCGGTTAAGGCTGTTATCTTTGCATCAAGTTCTTTTACCGCATTTATCAAGGCATAGAACATGTCTTCTTTGCGGATTGTTAAAAAGCCGTCAGAGCCCTTTTTCACAGCATTTGGAAAAACTTTTTGCAAATCCTGTGCGATTACACCGACATGCGGAACTTTTTTGTCGTCCTTTTTGTATGTATAATTAAAAACTTTTAACTGACGAATTTTATCTAAACCGGAAGTAGATTCTGTACCGACGTATTTCAAGCGGCGGTCGGACATAATCATATCACCATTACCATCTGTTACCATTTGATTATCTGAATCAATCAATGGGCCTTTCAGATATAATGCACCGGTAATCTCTACATTGCCCTCAATAACCAACACATTGCTAGAATCATAAGGTTTTATTTGATTTGGAACTATAGCTGTAGTATCTTTATCACCCAGATAAAGTAACTTGCTGTTATCTGTTGCTTCTGTACTACCTTTTACTGGGCCGGAATAATTGCCAATACAAGTTTTGTTAGATCCGGTTACCCATTGGCATGAATAAAAACCTAATGCTGTATTATTGTTACCAGTTGTATGACCAACTAAGTGATCTCCTTCATCTTTAAATAAAGCATATGCGCCAATCGCTGTATTATAGCTGCCTGTGGTATTTCCCATTAGTGCACCATGACCAAGTGCAACATTATCGTTTCCTGTTGTATTCTGATTCAAAGAATATGAACCAACTGCTGCATTTTCATAACCTGCTGTATTTTCAGACATTGAAACAAAACCTACAGCAGTATTACTAGCTGTATTTTTTCTCAATGCAGAAGTTCCTATAGCTACAGAAGAATATGCTCCATTACTTAATTCCATAGCTTGCGAACCTACTACTGTATTATGACTTCCTGCATTAGCTGCTTTTTGCATAGCTGAAGCACCAACTACAGTATTTGAATAACCTTTTGTAGATTCAGACATTACCCTATCACCTATAGCCAAATTAAAATCACTATTTTTTGATGCATCGTAAACTTTCGTATTGAGTTGTTTCATCGCAAAATAACCTATGGCAATATTATGAGAACCTGCATTATTATTACCGGCAGAATCACCTATAGCAATATTATCTGAGCTTTGAATTTGACTTCCTGCATTGCTGCCAATAGAAATACCACGATCACTGCCTGATTTTGCATTATTACCAATTACAACAGAATATTCACCATAGTTTACAGGATTTCCTGCACTGGAAATAGCTCCTAAGGTTGCACCAGAACCAATAACAACTCCATTTGGACGTGTTGCTTTAGCATTCGTACCTATAATTACTCCATTTGATGAACTCGGATTTATGCCTCTCCCCAAAGCGATTGTATTTGAACCTATTGTTGAAATATCTTCAACAAAAGAACCTAACATCATACCATTTGATCCTAAATACATATCAGCAGTTTTTGTTCCATTCAATTTGAAAGAAATTGCCGGTGTTGAGGTATTTGGAGTATTTATTATCAATTTACCGGAATCGGTAGCGGCTTTTGTTGACTGACCTAACATTGCTGATTGGGTATTGTTTACCCCAAAATAAGCATCAATACTATCTAAGCCTGCCCAGCGCCATGGTGATGATTGACTGTTATCTGAACGCATTTTGGTCGTCATTACTGGAGCCATTGCAGCTAAAATTATACTCATTATCAAGAGTACAACCATCATTTCTGCTAACGTAAAGGCATTATATCGGCCTATAATAAAAGGATTTCGTAATGTACGAAAAATTTGGCCTAATTGGGTAATTAATTGCGGTTCAGCCCCCCCCCGACCGGGTCAGAAGACGCTTACTGAGCCATTTTTCACATCTTTTCATTCAACAACTCCTCTATTCATTCTATACTAATTATATATTATTATTAACATTTTTTCAAGCTTTATGTTAATAAGTTTAATAATGAAGAGCCGAAGAGCAAAATTCCAATTATTATTGCAGTTACTGATGCAAACATAACAGCACCGGCAGATATATCTTTCGCCATTCCAACCAATTTTGAATACCGATTATGAAATACAGCATCTAGTGAAAATTCTATTGCAGAATTTAACATTTCAGTAACTATGACAAATGCGATTGTTAAAAGTAATATACACATTTTTTCTATCGAAAAATTAAGTAAAAACGCAAATGCGATAACAATCATAGCAATACATATATGCACTCTAATATTTATTTCTGATTTCAGAACGATACGCATACCCTTACGAGCATTTTTAAATGTATTTGAAAAACCTTGCTGTTTAAATTTTGACATACTCCAGTGCCCTATTTTGTAAATCTATAATAAAATTATATTCTTCTTCTGTTTGATGGTCAAATCCAAGAAGATGCAAAATTCCATGACTTATTAAAAACGCTAACTCATGTTCTTTTGTTGTTCCTTTTTTCTCTGATTCTTCAATAACTTTGTCCAATGCGATTATCACTTCACCGAGATTAATTTCTCCATCAAAAATAAATTTTTCATCACTATCTGCAAATATAGCAAATGTAATTATATCAGCCGGATAATCTTTCTGACGGTATTCGCGATTAATCTCATGAGTTTTTTTGCTGTCACAATACAAAAAATCAAAAGAAATTGTATTAAATTGCTGATTATTAAGACAGGATAATTCTTCAACCTCCTTCAGATAAAACTTTAGGATTTCTTTTGCAATATCTATAAAATATTTTTCATCTACTTCCCAATCTTCATAGATATTTTCACTAAACAAATTAAGTTTGGTCATGTCTATCCTCATCAGCCTGGCCTTCAAGCTTTTTGATTTTATTTTCTAAATCTTCATCAAGCAATTTTGACGGCATATTCATTTTTTCTTTTTGAAGTTCTTCAGGAAGATTTTGATATTTAATTCTATTATGCTGCATACCACGCAAAATTCTTGAAAAAGTTTCTGCGATAATTTTTAAATCTTTCAAGGTTAAAGGGCTATCAGACAACTGACCATCATTTAATCTTTCTATAATTATTTTATTAATCATTGCCTCAATTTCTTCAGGAGTTGGATTTTTCAAAGAACGAACAGCCGATTCAACAGCATCTGCAATCATTAAAATTGCAGTTTCTTTCATATTAGGTTTCGGACCGGGGTATCTGTATTGCTCTTCTTTTACATTTTCCAAACCTTCTTCTTTTACAGCCTGATTATAGAAATAACTAGCCAAACCTTCACCATGATGCTGAAGAATAAAGTTTTGAATTACCTGCGGCAATTTATATTCTTTTGCGAATTTAATACCATCCTGCGGATGTGCTGTAATAATCATTTTGCTTATTCGCGGCGTAAATTTGTTATGAGGATTTTCAATCAAAAAATAAGATTGATTTTCAACAAAAAATAATGGTCTTTGCAATTTCCCAATATCATGATATAAAGCTCCGACTCTTGCTAAAATGGGGTCTGCTCCAATCGCTTCTGCTGCCGCTTCACAAAGATTTGAAACCATCAAACTGTGATGATAAGTTCCCGGAGCATCCATTTGAAGACGTTTCAAAAGTTTCTGGTTATGATCACCCAACTCTGCTAACCCGTATGGAGTTACAATCTTAAATGTACTTTCAAATAACGGCAAAGAACCGGATGCAATAATTGCACTTATTATTCCATTTAACAGAATATAAGCACAATTTTTCATAATTAAAATATTACTAACATCAATTAAGCATTTCTCTAAAGTATAAATACTTAATAAAATAATCACACCAAACAATCCGATATTAAATCCGGTTTTTATAACATCAACGCGTTCAGCATATCTTATCTGCGAAATAGCAATAGCTGCAATTAAACTTAATAAAATAAATGCAACAAGATATTGAATATTATATTGAAATCCTATAGACATTATAGAAAGTATAATTGTTGATGCTACAAAAGCTATTCTTGGCTTTGTAAAAATAGCCATAAGAATTAAAAACGCCGGCACAGGAAGTATATAAGGCGAAGTTCCTGTCGGCAAAACAACCGCAATAAAAGCAAGTAATATCGATAAGAAAGCAGAAATTGCCAGATATCTTGGCTGTAAAAACTCTTTCTCAAAGTATTTCATATATCCAAGGAATAAAAGAGTTCCAATAAATACAATAATATATATTGCAATTAATCCATTCGAGTTCAGTTCATAAACATTGTATCCGGCAAGCCTTAACGCATCTCGTTTTAATCTTGTAACAGGCTCACCTTGAAATAAAATTTTATCCCCTTTTTGAAATACAACTTCATAAGGTTTAATTGAATTTTGTGCATTTTTTCTTGCGATTTCTGTTGCAAACTCATCGACAACAAGATTAGGAACAATAATTTGTTCCAGCATAGCTGTGATTACCGAAACTTGACGTTTAGAAACATTTGAAACAAGATTATTCATAATAATCTTATTAATATTATCTTTTTCGTAATCGCGTTCAGTAATTCCTGAGCGCAATATATTAGACAGGGTTAATGTCGATTTATCAAAAACTTCATGAAGACTGTTATCATCTACATTCAAAAGAAAATTAACCACAAAATTAAGTTTCGCACTATCTGATAAATCGAAAAGCAATCCAATTTCTGTTTTCTTAACTTCATTTGATACATCTTTTTTTCTTATCTGAGAAATAGATGTTTGAAGAGTTTGCAAATTATTTTTGATAAAATCATCTTCAGCCGGAGCTAAAACCGGTTCTACTTTTTGAGCAGCTTCTTTTCTGTGAAGTTCTGTACGTTTAATATCTTCAACCGTAAGTGTTTTCTGCGCAACAATATCGCGTTTACTAACTCCATTTTCAATTATATTTTGAAAAAAGAAATTTTGTGACGCAATTATTGCAGTCATTAAAACAGAAAACCCGGCAAATGCAAGTATTTTTTGCACAGAAGAAGACGAAAAATAGTCTTTCAATATAAATTTATTTTTAATCATAATTTATCCTTTACCATATATTATTCTATAAATTTTTCAAGTCAAACATTTTAAGTCTTCTTTGAATATCTTCTAATAGTTTCCTATTTATAGAAAGAAGTTCTGATAACACTGCAATAACACCAACCTGAACACCTGTAATTATTAAAATTGCAGACAAAATTAAAGACTGAATATGTCCGCTGCCGCTTTCAAATATGTAATAATATAAAAATCTTAACCCTAATAAAGTCCCTAACACAAAAAACAAGCCTGCAAGTATAGCAAAAAATCTAAACGGTCTGTATATAATAAACATCCGTAACATAGTAAAAACAGAGCGTCTGATATAATCAAACATATTTTTTACAAGTTTAGATTCACGTAAATCTTCATTAACATTTACCGGTACACATTTTAAAATAAGTCCTTTTGCTCTTGCTTGAATAATTGTTTCCAGTGTATAAGTATAATTATCAAAAACATTAAGCTGAAGAGCGGCATTTCTCGTAAACGCTCTAAAACCACTCGGCGCATCTTCTACTTTTGTTGAACTTATTACACGCATAACTTTTGAACCTAATTTTTGCAAAAACTTTTTCAATAATGAAAAATGTTCAATTTGTGAAACAGGACGAGTTCCAATTACGATATCTGCTTCTTTTGACAAAATAGGCTGAATAAGTTTTTCTATATCATCAGCACAATATTGATTATCTGCATCTGTATTAACGATTATATCTGCGCCAATTTCCAATGATTTATGCAAACCGGCAACAAATGCTTTTGCCAAACCGCAATTATGAGGCATATCAACAAAAGATTTCACCCCATAAGATTTCGCAACTTCAACCGTATTATCAGTAGAACCGTCATTTATAATCAAAACTTCTATTTCGTCAATACCTTCAATATGCTTTGGCAAAGCGTTTAACGTTACAGGAAGTGCCATTTCCTCATTATAACAAGGAATTTGTATAACTAATTTCATATAATCCTCTTTTAAATTTTCTTATTTATTATATAATCAAAGTGGGATTTTGACAATCGTGAAAAAATATTTAAGTATAATAACAATAATCATAATTGGTCTTTTATTGAGACTTATTTTTATTGATAAACCGGATGGGTTATGGAATGATGAATATGTAAGCTGGCAAATTGCAGCAACTCCATTTTTTAGCGGATTTTTTAATGCTGTAAAGTCCCAATGTCACATGCCATTTTATTATCTTTATTTAAAATTTTTCATGAATATTTTAGGTCAAAGCGACTTGATGTTAAGATTAACTTCTGTTTTTGCAGGAATTCTTGCAGTTCCTGTCATGTATTTTTTAGGCAAAGAGAAAAGTGAAGAAACAGGAATTTTATGCGCCGGTATGACAGCTGTCAGTTCCTTTTTGATTTACTATTCTCAAGAAGTTCGACTATATTCTATTTTATTTTTATTCTCAGCATTAACACTCTTATACACATTAAAAATCATAAAAAATCCAACCCTCAAAAATCTTATTTTATGCGGTTTATTCAATTTTATGATTATATTTACCCATACAATTGGATTTGTTTTCGTATTTTTCAACTTAATATTTTTAAGTTTGAATTTGTACAAAAAGTTCAAAAAAGCTATAATAGTATTCTGGTTAACAATTGCAGGAAGCACAATAGTGGTATCACCATTGATAATAGGGATTTTAACAACAAAATCTTTTTCTCAATGGTGGGGACATTTTTCAATTTCTAAAATTGGATTTTTATTTACGGATTATTTTTCTCCGGTTTTAACAAATCTAACAAATGCTCCGGATAATTTTTTCTATATGCAAAAACTTGCATTTTTTATGATTGTTCCGTCTTTAATTGCAATAATTTGCATTATAAAAGCTTTAATTAAAAATAAATTAAATCAACAATTATTTTTACTTGCAGTATTTTTTATTTCGGTTTTAATAATTGCCTCATTAAGCGGTAAACTGGTTTTTATAACAAAATATTCAATAGAAATTTATCCTATATTAATATTTTTGGCATGTTCAGGATTATCTTCATTTAATAATAAACTTATAAAAAACGTATTTATAATATTATATTTTTTAATTTCATTTGGGTATATTTTGATACATCCTTATTCGGCGCCTAAAATGCACCGTTCGGAAGGACACAAAATAGTTGCTGATATTTTAAAAAGAATGGATTTAAAACCTGATGATATTATTCTGCTTGAATATTATCCTCATAACAAATATGAAAAATATTTTGATTTTTCACCATACAGAATATTGACTATTAATAAAGGTAATTTTCCGGAATACATGTCTGAAAATACTGATGATATATACAAAAATGGCAAAAAATTATACAAGGCCTTTTTCAAAACTTTAAAAAATTCTCATTTTGAGAACTTGATAAAAAAAGATGTTTTTGATAACATAAACGAGGGGCAAAATGTTGTAATTGTTATATTAGACAGTGTATCCTTTTATTCGCCGCAAAAATTATATGAAATTGCGCAAAATGATACGATTTATGACAAAGAGCCGTTATTGTTTTTAGTTTTATCATACATTAAAAACAAAACATTTATAGACCTGAATGAGGTCTTACAACTTACCAGACTTGAAAGAAAAGGCAGTTGGACTGTAATAAAGTTTACAAAACTTAAAAAATCACAATAAATTAGCAATTTTTTTTTTGTTCAAACTTTATATATGTGGGTAGTAGGTGAAATAATGAAAACAGACAAGATTAATCGAAATTATGCTGCGGTTTATCAGCAGAACAGAAAAGCAAAAGCGGATAAAACTGCTTTCACCGGCAGTAACGTAAGTAAACAGATTACAGAACTTTTACCGCAGAAAAAATCAATTAAAATCATGGAAAAAATGAAATGGTTTGATGGAGAGCATGGCAGAATATTATTAACTGCATTAGGCACCGGTGCAATTGCACCTTTATTTATTGCCTGGAACCCATATGTCAAACCGAAACCAGGTGCAACTGAAGAAGAGAAAAAAGATTTAGAAAATACAAAAAAATATACAGCAATGAGACAGCCTATTTCTGCTGTATTACAGATTATTTTCCAATTAAGTTTACTAGCTCCTTTATATAAAGGTTTAGATGCAATATTCAATAATCCAAATAATTCAAAATTCATTTGGAAAGAACTTGATAAGAGCGCACTTCAAGATGACAAATATGTTGAAAGACAAGTAATAAAAGATCTTAAAAACTCTAAACAAACATTTACTGACAAAAATGCATATAAAGAAGAAGTCGAAAGACTAAAAAAAGCGAAAATAGATTCTCAAATAAAACAAGTAGCAGATAAATTACAGACTAGCGGTCAAATACACATTAACGGAAATGCAATTGATAATAAAGTTACCGCAGAAATCTTTAATGATACAGTAAATAGCTATATTAAAAAGACAAAAAAATTAAGAATTGATAGCAAAGGTCAAGATTTTTATGCACATAGAGCTGAAGTTCTAATCAATAATAAAAAAGAAATAACCGACGTATTAAAACATATTCCTGACAAAGATTCAGAAATCGCAGATTATTTAAAACAAAAACTTGAAACTACAAAAAATGAAGATGTCAAAGAAATCTATAAAGAAATAATAGATTATCCTGAAAATCTTCGCGCAAGCAGAAGTCAAAGAACAATAGCACGCATTTCAAAAATTGAAAGTATGTGCGATGGTAGCTTCACAAAGAAAAAGTATCTTCAAGCAATGAGAAACGATTACGATATGTTGACTGATGTTATAGAAAACATGGAAAAACTAAAAATAAAAGATGTAAGCAAATCAACCCCAGAAATGTTAAAAGAACAAGTAGCAAAATTATCTAAACTTTGCACATATGATGCTGAAAAACATTCAAGAATTTTTGGAAATACAGCAGTTTTCCATACAGATTCAAGCAAACTTTTGAAAAAGATATATATAGATATAACAAAAGGCTATAAAGGTGTAGTTAATAAAAAATACAGAGCATTCAAAGAATTTGCTGGTATTACAATAGGTTTATTTATTACAACACCAATTACATGTACAGCACTAAACTGGGTATATCCAAGATTTATGGAAATCTTCTTCCCTGGTTTAACAGGTAATCAGAAGGCTAAAGAAAAAGCCAAACTGGCAGCTCTTCAAAAGAACGGAGGTGAAAAATAATGGGTATTTCATCTATTAGTTCTAAATTCGTAGGAAGTATTACAAAATCAAAACCAATGCAAAAATGTTGTAATTACTTCAAAAAGAATCCGGAAAAAGCAATTGCATATGCAACATTAACTTCATTAGTAGGTAAAGATGGCATCGGATGTTATCTTTATGTAACTCAAAGTTTAAACAACAAAAGAATTCCTGATGATAAACGTCGTTTCGTTGCGGCAATGGATTTAACAAACGGTATCTTAATGATGGCTTCTCAAATAGCATTCTTCTTCGCTATGAGAAAATTCAACGAACCTATCTTTAACAAATTATTCCAAAAATCATTTGATAAAGAAGGAAAAATGTTCAAAACAGTTGCAACTCAAATTCGTAAAACTCAAAAAGATGCTCAAATTGCAGCACAAGCAGCAGGCAAAGAAGCCGGACATTCGGTAACAAGAAAACCTGAATTGAAAGAAGAATATGATGCACTAAGAGGAACTTGTATTGCAGCATTTAAAAACGTAGTAAACATTGTCGCAGCAACAATTCTTGCAAAACGTGTATTCGTACCATTTGTTTCAACTCCTCTGGCTCAATATTGCACAAACAAAGTTGATCAGAGAAATGCTAAAAAAGCTGCAAAAAACGGTCAAGCAAACGACCAACAACCAGCTAAAGTTGAAGCAAAAAACGAACCAACTCAGAACGTAAAACCTGAAACTAAAATAGAAACTCTAAAATCTGAAGAATCAAACTTACTAAAAAAATTCCAAAAATAAAGTCATGCTGAGAATTGGCATCTCTTGAGGAAACAAGTTCAAGGTGACATTAAAAAAATAACCGCTATTAAGCGGTTATTTTTTTAATATGTAAATCCATCTTCTTTTAATCGATTTATAACTTCATGCAATTGTTCATCCGAACAAACATAAGAAAGTCTGAAAAATCCTTCTCCATAAGTTCCGAAAGCATTACCCGGTACCAAAACAATACCTGATTTTTTCAAAACATCTTCACAAAATTCAAATGCCGAAGAATATCTTTTGGGGATAGGAAGCCATAGATAAAATGTAGTATGCGGAACATTTTCAATAGGCCAACCAAGCTCTTTAAAGCCTTCTACCATAATTTTCTGTTTTCTTGCATAACCTTTATTTCCTTCTGCAATGTATTTGTCACCTTCTTCTGAATTCAAAATTTCAGCACAAGCTTTTTGAAGAGCCTTAAATATACCATTATCTATTGTAGATTTGCCTTTACCTAAACGCTGAACAACTTCTTTATTTCCGCACACCCATCCTAAACGCCAGCCTGTAACGGCATAAGGTTTAGAAAAACTGTAAAATTCAATACCAATATCTTTTGCCCCATCCAGTTCAAAAATACTGAAAGGTTTTTCATCTTCTGCAAAATACAAATCACAATATGCCGCATCAGAAACAAGTAAGATTTCATGTTTTTTACAAAAATCAATTACTGATTGAACATATTCGCGGCTTGCAGAACTTCCAAGAGGATTGTTCGGATAATTTATAAACAAAGCTTTTATATTTTCTGCTTTATAGCCGTCTTTAAGAATTTGATTATAAATTTCTTCAACATCCGGTTGATAATTATTTTCAGCTACTAAAGGCATAGAATAAGCTTTTGCACCGGAACATTTTATAAATTGCAAATAAGATGCATAGCAAGGATCGGGAACCATGATAACATCTTTTTCCAGTTCTTCTGATTTTGGAGTTGTAATAAATCTTACAAGATTTGCAATACCTTCTTTTGAACCCACAAGAGAAAAAATTTCTGTTTCAGGGTCTAATTCCACACTAAAACGATTTTTCATTCTTTGCGCAATTGCTTTTCTGAAATAAGATTCGCCTTTTGGAGTTGAATACATGTGAATACCATCTTCATCAAGAATTTCTTTCAGCCTGTCAATAAGAACTTTAGGAGGATTTAAAGTCGGTGCCCCCATAGAAAGTGCGATAGGCGCTCTATTTCTTGCCGTCAATTCATCTTTTAATCTTGCTGTCTCTTCTTTTAATTTAAACATTATATAAGTATCAAGAGACATTACTTCTTTATTAAATAGCTTTTTCATATCCATAATTTATACCATCCTTAATTTTCTGAAATCATATGCATAGGCCCGTCTAAAGATGCCGTTACAAATTGTTTCGTATATTCATTTTCTTGTCTTAACATTTCTTGAGGTGTGCCTTCAAATACGACCTTTCCATCATACAACATTATAACATGATTTGCCGTTCTTGTAATAGTCGACATTTGATGTGTTACAACAATTGAAGCTGCGTTGGTTTCATCTTTTAATCTTACAATATAATCTTCAATCAAAGTCGATGAAATCGGATCTAATCCAGCTGTAGGCTCATCATAAAGAATCGAATTCGGTTCTGTCACAATTGCACGCGCAAAACTTACACGTTTTTGCATTCCGCCTGAAAGTTCAGAAGGGAACTTGTTTTCAATACCTTTTAAACCGACAAGCTCTAATTTTTCTGAGACAATTTTTCTTATCTCTTTTTCTGAATATTTTTTTCTCAAATCTTTTCTTTCATGAAGCGCAAATGCAATATTATCAGCGACATTCAATGAATCAAATAGTGCTGAATACTGAAAAACCATTGCAATATCACCTTTTGATGTAATAATTTCGCCGCTGTCAGGTGTCAAAAGTCCGCAAATAAGTTTTAAAATTGTGCTTTTACCCGAGCCTGAAAAACCGACAATTGCAAGCGTTTCGCCATCCTCAACTTTGAAAGAAACGTCATCTATAACTCGTCTTTCTCCAAAAGTTTTTATTAAATTTTTAACCTCTATACTCATTACCTACCTCACTTTAGAAGAAAAATACCATTGCAAAGAACATATCCAAAATAACAATAGCTACGAATGACCACACTACAGCTTTTGTAGTGGCTTCACCAACACCTTTTGCTCCGCCTTTTGCATAATATCCGCATGAACAACTTATCAAAGCAATTACACCGCCAAAAGTAAATGCCTTTAAAATACTAACAAACAAATCTTTCATATAAATTCCAAGCCATGCTGAATCAAAAAAGGCACGATAACCTAACCCAGAAGTCAGATGAGCAGTAACAGCACCTGCAATAACTCCAACTGCCGATGCAATTAATACAACCGGCGGCATCATAATAAACCCTGACAATACCCTTGGGACAAACAAATATCTTATAGGATTAACTTTCAAAACAGAAATTGCATCAATTTGTTCTGTAACACGCATTGTCGCAATTTCAGAGGCTAGTGAAGAACCTATCATTGAAATTATCGCAAAACCGGACATAATAACTCCAACCTCTCTTACAATAAGCATTGTCATTAGAAGGCCGACAAAGTTACCACCACCCTGTTTTACCATCTCTAAAGCAACTTGAGAAGCAACAATAATTGATGTCATTCCGACAATAGAAAGAGTTATCGGTAAAGAAGATACTCCAAATCTGCTGCATTGATTTATTACTTCTCTCCAATCAATTTGTCCTTTAAAAATCCATTTGTATACTTCAATTGCATTTAATGTAATTTTTCCTAAAGTATCAAGAAACTTCTCTAATTCCGAAAACATTCCGGAAAAAATTTTATAAGTTGCGGATTGTTTATAATACTTTTGCAAACTGCTCATTTCATAATTATACAAAAAATTTATATATAATGCAATTAGTATTTATCACTTGTATTAAAACTTTGATTATATATAATAACTGTATAAATCTTTTGAGAGGGGTATTTATGATTAGTTTAAGTTACAGAAACACTGATGAGAATATTATTGGCGCGGAAAATGGACTTAATGTTCAACAAGAATTTGCAAATTACAGAGAACAAATTGCAAATATAATCACTAACTTAAACAAAAGAAAAGATAAACCTGGCCAATGGCTCCAGTGGATGAATTTAGGCTACAATGAAGAGACTGTGTGGTATGTGAAAGAATATGCTGCAATGGTTCAAGGCAGATTTGATAATGTTTTGGTACTTGGAATTGGCGGTTCTGCATTAGGAGGAATGGCCGTTACAGAAGCACTTTTAAAACCATATTGGAACTTACTTACAGAAGAGCAAAGAAACGGACTGCCAAAAATATTTTTTCTTGACAATATTGATCCTGATTCAATTTGCGGGTTATTAAATATTTTAGACTTAAAAAGGACTCTGGTTAATGTAGTTACCAAATCAGGTTCTACAGCTGAAACTATGGCTCAATTTATGATTGTTAAAAATCTTCTTGAAAAAGAATTAGGTGACAATTACAGATATAATATTGTTGCCACAACCGATAAAAAAACAGGAGTTTTAAGACAAATTGCAGAACAAGAAGGTTACAAGACTTTTGTTGTTCCTGATGATGTCGGCGGAAGATTTTCTGTATTTTCAGCAGTAGGTTTATTGCCTTTTGCACTAGTCGGACTTGATATTGACGAAATCATGAACGGCATAAAAGATATGGATTTAGCATTAAAAAACACCGATATTAACGAAAATATTGCCGCCCAAAATGCACTTATTCATTATCTAATGGACATTAAAAAAGGTAAAAATTTATCTGTTATGATGCCTTATTCAAGCAGATTAAAATATGTTTCAGACTGGTATGTACAATTGTGGGCTGAATCTTTAGGGAAAAATAAAGATAAACTTGGAAACGATATTCATATAGGTCCGACACCAATAAAAGCTCTCGGGGCAACTGATCAACATTCTCAAATTCAACTATATAATGAAGGACCAAATAATAAATTAATTAATTTTATAAGAGTTAAAGAATTTGATAATACACTTGAAATTCCTAATATATTTGAATATACGGGAATCGGTTATCTTGGCGGAAAAACAATAAATCGTTTAATTAATGCAGAAGCTGACGCAACACGCGTTGCACTAACAGACTATAACCGGCCGACGGTTACAATTACCATAGATAAAATTAACGGATATAATATCGCGCAATTGTTATATATGTTAGAAATTCAAACAGCAATTGCCGGAGAATTATACAATATTGATGCATTTAATCAACCGGGTGTTGAACAAGCAAAAAATTATACCTATGCACTTATGGGCAGAGCCGGTTATGAAGACTCGGCACAGACACTTCAAGAAAAAATGGCCGCCGTTTAATCATACTATAATGATTTAAAAACAAATGGAATTACTTCTTTTTGAATAATTTCATGCAGTTGTGGCAGATTTTCTTTTAAATATTTTAAACATTCCGGATTTACAGAATTATACTGTAAAATAAAACTTGATTGATGATTTAATTCATAAAACATAATCTGCTCTAATTTAGCTAATTTTTCAGCTTTAGAAATACTTTTATCTAAAAGCATTTTAGCCGATGCACCATAATCTTTTATTGACTTTCTAAAATGGTTTCTTAGCACCTGCACTGAACTTGAATTATTTTTTACCGGCAAAAATGTAGAATAAATAAGATGCATTGTTTCTTTTTCATTTTTATAATTAGAATTATTTGCAAATTCATAATCTTTTATTTGATTAATAAGCTGCAATGAAAGCTTATTGCATTCTGATTCTGACAAAGGTTTAAGATATTCTTCATATCTATTATTCATGAAAACTTTGGTTTTATTCAGTAACTCGGAAAGTTCTTCTGGAACTTGATGCCATAATTTTGAAAATTCTTCAGAACTAAATGTATACAATTCTAAATAATCTTTTTTCTTAGGCATCACTGAAAGTATAGTATCAATAGCTGCTTGACGTGCTGATTCTGTTTCTTTAATATATTTTTCAGAAAATGCTCTGGTTAATTCTGAACTTATCTCTTTATGCTGTTCTGAACTTAAAAGTCTTTCGTCTTCAGGAAGTTCAATGTCTTTACTTAAAAGAAGTGATGTTAAAAAGTATTTATCATCAACTTGAGGTTGTTTTTTTATAAAACGTATAAATTTATTCACATAATTATCAGGGAAACAGCTATATGTATCTCTAATACATTCTGCAAATGCATTTTCTATATCGCCAATAATCTGAACTTTACCTTTACTTGTATTGAATTCATATGTACAATCTTTCAATTCTTCTAAAAGTTTTTTTGCTTCTTCAAGTTTATTATTAAGTTCTTTTAAATCATTTAATGAATTATCAGTATTAATATGAGTTTCAGGCTTTTGAGCAAAAATTTCATCATAAAAAGCTTGACGTTTTGCATGTTCTTCAGCCAATTTTATACGATTAGGTTTTATATTATGCGCATAATCAAGAAGCTGTTTAAACTCTTCATTATTACCATCAACACCATAAGAATCAAAGAATGTTCTTATTGTAGACTGCATAACTTTTGAACGCCATTCATTAATTTCCGGCAATCTCATATATTCTGTAAATTTTTGTTTTTGATTTTTTGATAATCCATCATAATTTTCAAAGAAATCTTTCATATCAGGAGAAATATGAAGTTTTTCCAATACTATAGAATTTATTTCACCCATATATTTTGCAACAAAATTTAACGATGATTCATCTCTAACGCCTGTACGTTTTAAATTTTTTACAGTCTCAGAATTGTTTCCATTACCCTTTACAACGGCATCTGTAATTTTATCAATTTCCCAATCTTTCATGCCGTCAAATTTATTTTTTGGACGATATTTAACAGTTTCCACAGGGTTTTTTACATCGGTTTTATGATAAGACAGACTTCTTGCATTTGCTTTTCTAGGTTTATATTCATAAGGAAATTCCTCTCTGGTCGCTAAAAGAGATTTCCAAAAGCCATTATTTGGATATTTAATTCCATAAGCTGAAAGTGTATCATAACCAATAGGACTTAAACCATTATAATGAACAGAAATATCTCTTTTAAAATCTTTATTAATTTCTTTTAACGATTTCCCTTCTAAATATATTTTTTTAAGAATATAATGTCCTAAATTATCTTTTCCATTTTTAAAAAGTGTTTTCCCTTCTTCTTTCATTAATTCTATTTCTGCAATAACACCTGTTCTGGCTTTTCTGTTAGGAACATCTGTTAAATTCTGAAACAATGGTTCAAATCTATTTTCTTTAGAAAAAATTTTCTTTACCTGTTCAAGATTAGAAGTTTCATTTATATCATCATATGTAACACTAAGCATTTGAGCCGGAGGCATTTTCCTGCGATCTTCAAAATCATCTAACAAATAATTTCTCATCAAATCAGGCATACCATTCATATTAAAAGGCTGAGCATAAAAGTTTTCAGGTGTTCTGAAAAGACGTGCAGTAAAATTTACATTGTAATCTTTATATGCAATCGGATTATATGTATTATTTTGAATATAATTTTGATTATTTTCTACTTTAGTTTGTCTTGCTGTTTTTTGAGGGGTAAATAAATTAATTTTTTCTACTTTCATTTGGGTTCCTTTCGCTCTAATTTATAAACACTGAACAAAATATTTTTTGCTATTATTTTTACATAAATTAATAACTTTTTTGTGATAGTATTAAAATGAATAGGAGAGAAAATTATGTATGATGTAATAACTATTGGCAGTGCAACAATGGACGTATTTGTAGAAAGTGATGATGCAAATATCGTTTCTGTTTATACAAAAAATAAAAAATCTGAATTTATGAGTTACCCTTACGGCGCGAAAGTTGAAATTTCAGATTTTGATTCTCAAGTTGGCGGCGGCGGGGTTAATACTGCTGCGAATTTTGCGAATTTAGGATATAAAACCGGCGCAATATTTAAAATTGGAGACGATATTTATTCTGATGGAATACTACAATCTTTTAAAAACAGTAAGGTCGATTTATCTAATATAGTACAGGATAAATCTTTAAGTACCGGATTTTCTATTATCTTAGTAAGCTTTCAAGGTGATAGAACAGTATTGGCACATCGTGGTGCTAATGCAAAAATAAAAAAATCTGACATTAATTTTGAAGCAATAAAAGCTGCAAAACTTTTATATATTGCACCAATGAACGGAGACAGTACAAAAATTCTTGATGATATCGCAAATTTCGCAAGAGAAAATAATGTTTATGTTTGTTTTAATGCAGGTTCATCAAGTCTTAAAAAGGGATTTAATTATCTCAAAAAAATTCTTGCAAATGCAAATATCGTAATGATGAATAAAGAAGAAGCTTCTATGGCAACTCAAATTGAGGTTCGTCCGGATACCAGAGATGAAAAATTTTCAAACGAACTTATTCATCCTGATGTAAAAGAGATGTTTAAGAAATTAAAAATAGCAGATTATCAGATTATTGTAATAACTGACGGAAAAAACGGAGCTTATGCATATAACGGAAAACAATATTATTACTGCCCAGTATTTGACGGGCCTGTAGTTTCTACATTAGGCGCGGGTGATGCTTTCGCTTCAACATTCTGCGCAGCTCTTGAAAAAACAAATAAAGACATAGGAAAAGCTTTAATGTATGCATCTGTTAATTCGGCAGGAGTTGTTTCTAAATTCGGTGCAACTCAAGGACTTCTGACTTTCGAACAAATAGAAAATATATTAAAAGATAATCCCGATTACAATTATAAAATAGATTAAAAAAGGCTCTAAATGAGCCTTTTTTTTCTAATCCAATTCAGGTTCAATTTTTTCTTGATAAATTTTAACTGAACAATATGCCCATAACAGACCCATCATTGAACCTAGATAACCGCCAAGCAAACCGCCGGCATACATTCCCATGCCGGAAGCACTTCCGCCGGTCAATCCTATAATAACACCAACAATAAAACTAGGAATCATTGCTATTATAAATACCGGAATAAATAAAAGTCCAAGAAGAATTATTGGTAAAATTGCAGGTTTCATATACCTGATAGGCAAAGAAATCTTGTATAATCCGGATGTATTAAAATTTTTTGCATACGCAACATAAATAAATTGAATAAACGGTGCCCAAATAATTAAAAGTACAAATAACGCAATCCAGCCTAAAATCGGAATTATAGCAAGTAAATACACCGCAATTGCATACAATATCCATACAATCATCAACGGTAATGCCCCGAAAAATACACCAAAAGGTTTTGAATCGATTTCGGGCAGCAATTCCTGATTTTCATCCTCAAAAGCATTATGCATTAATGACAAACTGTATCCCGTAATATAAATACTAACAGCAATTGCTGCAATTATTCCAACAACAATTGTCGAAATATCCGGACTAGCACCAGCCTTTATTGAATCTTGAAGAGTTTCAAAATGCAAAGACACAGCAGATAAAATTCCAGTTATTGCAAAAAGACAAACGTGTTTTAATCCAGCATTAGGCCCGGAATAAATTCTTTTCACACCATCCACAACTAAAGCGACCAAATTCATAATTCCTCTCTTTCATAAGTTTTTATTAATTCATAATCCCACGCCATACAACCTAAAGTCAAAATATATACAAGTAATACTCCGGCGATTAATCCGGATAATCTAGTAATAGCAAATTGTTGAGAAGACAATAACAAAGCAATTGAATTTATATCACCTCTATACAATATTGCCAATATTACCCCTGCAATAAAAAATATCACGAATATAATTGCACATACCAATAAATATCCGCAGATTAAAACCAATAATCTTTTGAAAAACAATATGATATAATCATTAAGATTTAATTTTTTCAAAAGACTAACAGCATCATTATTCTGATAATTATAAGAAAATCCCGCCTGCAACATAGTCAAAGGAACTGCAAGCAGCATTTCAAGCCCAAAAGTAAGCTGCCATTTATGCATAAAAAGTTTTACAAAAAACAATAATACACCTACAAAAAATGTAAAAAATAAGACTTTACTAAATACCAGCTTTAACGACCTACAATCAATCTCCGGCAATTCTCTTTCATGCATGAATATTGTTTCATATCCGGTATAAAAAAGTGCAAATAAAATCGCTACAACTATATATGCAACTTTTTGCAAAGGAGAAATTGATGCTCCAGAGTTTACAAAAGCCTCAAAAACACCGACAATTCCGCAAATAGAAAACAATGTTAATTGTCTGTGAAAAACATCATCTCCTGAAAATAACCTTTTTAAACCTTCTATCATCTATCCTCCATACAAATTATAACATTTTTTTGAACAATTGCAAGAATATATTTTTTTAGTAAAATTATTTTATGGATATAGAATTAAAACAGCAATATAACGCGTTAAAAACCAGATTTGATAAAATAAACACATTTGATACAGAAACATTAAAAAAAGATTTGTTAGCTCTTGAAGAGAAAATGCAAACTCCGGAAATCTGGGCAAACCAGAAAAAAGCATCAGAATTAGGTACTCAAATTCGAGAAATCAAAGACAATCTTGAATTTATTACAAAATGGCAGGGAGTATTAGACGACACTTCAATTGCATTGGAAATTCAAGATGAAGATTTACTTGAAGAATGTACTCAAAATCTTGCAAAAATGGAAAAAGCATTAGACAAATTTGAAGTAAAACAAATGTTATCAGGCGAATATGATGATGCGGATGCAATTTTAACTATTAATGCCGGAGCCGGCGGTACAGATGCGCAAGACTGGGCTAGTCTGTTACTTAGAATGTATACAAGATGGGTTGAAAGTAAAGGTTGGAAATTTGAACTTTTAGATAAACTTGATGGAGATGAAGCCGGTATTAAATCAGCAACAATAAAAATTATCGGAAAATATGCGTTCGGTTATGCAAAAGCTGAAAAAGGAGTTCATAGACTTGTCAGAATTTCTCCATTCAATGCCAACGGCAAACGTCAAACAAGTTTTGCCTCAGTTGAAGTTTCACCGATTATAGAAGATTTTGAAAAAACAATAGTAATTCCGCCCGAAGAATTAGAAATTGATACAATGCGTTCAGGCGGTGCAGGCGGTCAAAATGTCAACAAAGTTGAAACTGCCGTCAGGATTTTACATAAACCTACAGGAATTGTCGTAAAATGTCAGCAAGAACGTTCTCAATTACAAAACAAAGAAAATGCAATGCAAATTCTTGCCTCAAAACTTCTTGCAATAAGACAGGAAGAACACGAAAAGAAACTTGCAGAACTTAAAGGCGAAAATGTTGATATTAATTTCGGTTCACAAATTCGTTCTTATGTATTCCATCCTTATAAAATGGTTAAAGACCATAGAACAGGATATGAAGTTAGCAATGTTGATGCCGTAATGGATGGGGATTTGGACGAATTTATTGAAACATACCTAAAAATAAATATTTGATAATCTTGCTTGTTTTTGATAATAATTAGTTATGGGAATTTACTTTTTTTACGGCGAAGAAGATTATAATATAGAACAAGAAATTAACAAGCTTAAAAAAGGACTTGATAAAAATTTTCTTGAAATGAGTTATAAAACTTATGACAATCCAAAATTTGCCGATTTAATTTCTATACTGCGCTCTCAGCCTATGATGTTTGGGAAAATGCTTATTATTATTAATTGTTTTGATTATTTTTTCAAGAATTTTGAAGACAATGAAATCAAAGAAATAGAAAAAGCATTAGAAGATAATAACGATAATCTTGATATTGCATTTGTTGCAGAAGTTCCGCATGATAGCATCAAAAAAATTGACAGCCGAAAAAAATTATTCAAACTTCTAAAAAAATATAACAGCGTAGAATGTGCTGTTATACCAACCTACAAAACAGCCGAATTAGAAAGCTGGATTACAAAACAAGGAAAATCTAAAGACATAAAACTTGATAAAAATGCTCTGACTGCACTCATTTCACAAGTTGGAAACAATCTTCGCCAAATTGATAAAGAACTGGATAAATTAAAATTATTTGCTTATCCAAAAAATATTATCACTTCAGATATGGTTAAGGAAATTTGTATTTCTAACGAAGATTTATTTGCTTTTTCTGACTTTTTAATGGAGAACGAAAAGGACAAAGCTCTTTTAGAATACAGAAAACTGTTAGATTCAAGATATCCGTTAGAAATTTTATCAACACTACAGACAATGACCAGACGCTGGATTATTTTAAAAGCAAAAGGCAAAACTTCAACACCAATGGAACTTTCCAGACTGACCGGCATGCATGAATATGTTGTAAAATTAACATTACAACGTCTAAGAAAAAACAATCTTAAAGATTTGGTCAGATTAAAACAAAATCTCGCAGATGCAGAATATAAAATCAAATCAGGTTTAGTATTAGATGTAGAAAAAGAGGTTGAAAATGCACTCTTTAGATGAATCTATAAGAACAAAATATCCATTTTTAATTAAATATTTTAACAATGCTGTAAATAATGAAAACATGGCACATTGTATACTATTTTACGGCTCAGATATTCAAGCCCAATACGATTTAGCACTTGAAATTTCAAGATTACTTAATTGCAAAGGCACTCATGATGAGTTTTGTAATTGTTTGAACTGTAAATGGATTAGAGAAAACAATCACCCTGCCGTTCTTACAATTTCAAAAGTTGACAACAAGCCGTCAGATGACACCTCAAAAACCGTTATTTCTATTGATCAGGCAAGAATGATTAAAAACGATTTACTAATCACATCAGATTATCATAGAGTTTTAATCTTTTGTGACAGAGACAAAAATGGCAACATTTGCGGACTTAATCAACAAACTTTTCAGGCAGATGCGGCAAATGCATTACTTAAAACTTTTGAAGAACCGCCTTCAAATACGACTTTTTTCTTTTTAACAAAAGATAAGTCCGATATGATTACAACAGTTGTTTCAAGAGCGCAAAGTTTTTATGTTCCGTCGATGAAAGATGAAGATTGTGATTTTTCTGATGTAAAAGATGTTATGGATGGCTATCTGGAATTAGAGCGCAATGAAGTATTAGAGTTTAATGATAAAGTTTTAGAACTTGCTAGAATGATTGATCCTGAACAAATTTTCACCCAAATGCAAAACTATATAAAAGCATTACTGCTTTCAAATATAGATAATTCCTCAATCAAAGTAAAGTTAATTTCCGATATCAAAGCACTGGAAACCGCAAAAAAAGAATCCAGATTAAACATGAATATTCAAACTGTTGTTGAAACTTTAGGGTTTAAATTAATACTGTAATTATTTTTTAATTGCTTTTAAAATTTTTGTAGTATCCGGCAAGACTGCTTTTGTTTTATTCGCAGCATTACTAACATTTTCAATTAACGGTTTTACCGCATTTTTCTGAGGTACTGTTCTACTTTCCAAATAAGCTATTGTTGCAGTAGATAAAAGAAGTAAAAAAGAAATAATACCAAAAGCACGATTATTACTTTGTGTATTTTTTATACCACTTTTAATATCTGAAATTTTAAACTCGGAATTTTTATCATACTCACCTATATCAATTCTATCAGAATAAATATGAGCCCTGTCTATTCCCGTTCCGGTTTCTCTAAGCCCTTTATATCCGCTTAAATAAACAGAATCGCCGGAATGAGGACGAATCATAAAGTCAATACCTTTTTTCGTTTTATAAAAACCTTCCGCAGTTTGTCCGTTAAATTCCTCTAAAGGCTTTCTCATAGCTGTTTTTATAGAATTAACAAGTGCATCTTGAACCTGATTATATTTTACATTTCTAAGTTTATAAATTCCGGTAAAATTTGCTTTATTATTCTGATTATCTGCTGCATAAATTTTCATATTATTTCTTTCTAAATTATTATTATATAATTAATTAATATTTTTATCAGCTAATGCGGTTTCAATTTCATCAATAATTAGCTTTGCCGCAGCAATTCTATTTTCAGCAGTCGTAATCGGTCTGCCAACAACCATATAATCGACACCTGATAAAATCGCATCACGCGGAGTATCTACTCTTACCTGATCATTTACAGAAGACCAGGTTGGACGTGTTGCCGGACATAGAATTATAAAATCTTCACCAATTTCTTTTCTAATACGCTTTGCCTCTTCCGCACTAGCTACAACACCGTCTAATCCGGTTTCTCGTGCTACTTTTGCAAGCTGTAAAACAAAATCTTCTATATTTTTATCTACACACAATTCTGTAGTCAATGTTTTTTGTCCAAAACTTGATAATAATGTGACACCTAAAATTGTTGGAGGTTCTAAACCATAGGATTTTGCCGCGGCGCGTGAAGCTTTTACTACAGCTGATGTCATTTTAGACCCGCCCTGAATATGAACATTAAAGAAATTTACATTATTTTTCACAAGACTAATACATGCTTTTTGAACAGAATGTGGAATATCATGAAATTTACTGTCATAATAACATTTAGCACCATGTTCTTCCAAAAGTCTAAAAGCTTCAAATCCATAATTAACAATAAGAGGCAGACCAATTTTAAAATAACCTACATAATCTTTAAGTTCTTTTACAAGCTCTTCAGCCTCTTTTAAATTATCAACATCTAACGCCAAAATTATGCGGTCTTTTGCATTTACAGGTTTTTCAATCATAGCAGACATATTTTACCACCGCGAAAAAAGAAAATCAACCTGTTAATTGACTTATATACAAAAAAACTTTATAAATAAAACCATTTGTAACCCTTGACAAACACTGAAAAATCGTAAATAATGGGTTAGAAGAAGAATTGAAGCTTGGAAGAACGGAAGTCAAGAGGTCAGGCTATTAAAAAAATAATTTTCTGACTTGTCATCTTCTTGCCATATGAGCAACTAAGGAGGTAAATATATGTTTAACAAAACTTCACACATCGCCCCC
>CATLEG010000005.1 GCA_949915775.1 uncultured Candidatus Melainabacteria bacterium
CCTGTGCTTGTTTCAATTGTTTCTGATTGCGAGATACTTCGGCTAAAGCCTCAGTATGACGTTTTATTTGTTCGGTTAAGGCTGTTATCTTTGCATCAAGTTCTTTTACCGCATTTATCAAGGCATAAAACATGTCTTCTTTGCGGATTGTTAAAAAGCCGTCTGAACCCTTTTTCACAGCATTTGGAAAAACTTTTTGCAAATCCTGTGCGATTACACCGACATGCGGAACTTTTTTGTCGTCTTTTTTGTATGTATAATTAAAAACTTTTAACTGACGAATTTTATCTAAACCGGAAGTAGATTCTGTACCGACGTATTTTAATCGACGGTCGGATGGTAGATAAGGACCTCCAGCTCTGCTACCATGCCTTTTATAATACCCATCATTATCATACAATGGATACATATCAGTCATTAATGCTCCTGTTTCCATATGGTGAGTACGTAATCTAATATTTCCAGTATTAGTTGACAATTCGACATCACCATCAACTCTCAAATTGCCTTTGATATATACAGTTGAGTTACTATTACCCAGATATACAATATCACTTGCATCAGAAGCTTCTGTACTGCCGCTTTCCGGACCAGAATTAGCACCTATACACGTTTTGTTAGATCCGGTTACACCTGCACAAGCACCAAAACCTAATGCAGTATTATTAGATACATTAGTTGGTCCACTTACATCATATTGATAAGCATTAATTAATGCAGCGGCACCTACAGCTGTATTTTTTGACCCTGTTGCATTATCAAATAAAGCATCTAAACCAATCGCGACATTATCAATACCTGTTGTATTTCCGCGTCCCGCTTGTTTACCTATAAATGTATTAGAATTCCCAGTTGTATTATGTAAGCCTGCCCAAACACCTAAAATAGTATTATCAACACCTGACGTATTATTTACCAAAGCCATATGACCAATAGCAGTATTTTGTTCTCCTAAAGTGTTATGATATAATGCTTGATTACCAATAGCAATATTGTTTTTAGCTGTAGTATTACTTCCCGCCATATAACCAATAGAAATTCCATAATCACCGCCAGACTTTGCACTATAACCCAAAACAACCGAATAATCACCTGTTGTTGAATCTCCGGATGTAGCACCTAAAGATGCATTATAACCAATTACAACACCGCCTTTTTTTAATGCTTTAGCGGAATTTCCTATCAATACTCCATAATCTGAACCAGGATTAACATTTTTTCCTAAAGCTGTTGTATTTGACCCAATTGTTGAAAGACCACTGGCAAAAGAACCTAACATCATACCATTTGATCCTAAATACATATCAGCAGTTTTTGTTCCATTCAATTTGAAAGAAATTGCCGGTGTTGAGGTATTTGGAGTATTTATTATCAGTTTACCGGAATCGGTAGCCGCTTTTGTTGACTGACCTAACATTGCTGATTGGGTATCTTTTACCCCAAAATACGCATCTATACTATCCAAACCTGCCCAGCGCCATGGTGATGATTGACTGTTATCTGAACGCATTTTGGTCGTCATTACTGGAGCCATTGCGGCCAATATTATACTCATTATCAAGAGCACAACCATCATTTCTGCTAACGTAAAGGCATTAATATTTCTAGCGTTAAAATTTTTATGCCAAAAATTAGCATAACTTAATATTTTCATACTTCCATCCCTTTCATTATTAATATTATAACGTATTTTTTAAAAAATTCAAGTCATTAAAATTATTTAAAATAGTATTCAATATCGGAATTTAAGTCTAATTTTTTCGCATTTTTTTTAAAAATTTTTGATTTTATACCCATTTTTGCGAGTCTGTATTGCAAACTTATTAGAAGTACGCCTAAACCGTATTTACATGAACGTACAAAATTAATTGATGAAGCTTCTTTAAAATATTTTGTAGGACAAGATATTTCACCAATTTTATAATTATTATAAAAAAGAAGTGCTATTATTTCGTTATCAAAAATAAAATCATCATCACATTCAGCCAACGGTAAATTTTCCAGAACTTCTTTTGTAAACCCTCGAAAACCTGTATGATATTCTGATAGTTTTTCGCCTGTAAAAAAGTTTTCAAAACCTGTTAAAAACTTATTGGCAAAAAACTTATATAATGGCATTCCGCCTTTTAATGCTGAATTTCCAAGCATTCTTGATGCAAAAACAGCGTCGTATTGTCCAAAAGCCATCATACTTACAATCGCAGGTATAAGTTTTGGGGTGTATTGATAATCGGGATGCAGCATTACAACAATATCAGCTCCTGCTTTTAAAGCTGCTTTATAACAAGATTTTTGGTTTCCGCCATAACCTTTATTTTCTTTATGAACAATTGTTGTAATATTTAATTCTTTAGATACTTGTTTTGTATTATCCTGAGAATTGTCATCAACAAGAATAACTTCATCGACGAAATCTTTATAAATTTCGTCATAAGTTTGTTTAAGTGTCTTCTCTGCATTATACGCAGGCATTATTACAACTATTTTTTTATTATTTAGCATTTTTTACCCTTGGGCGGCTCATATAAAGCTTTATCGAATCTTTTACTATTTTCCAAACCGCCTACTGTGTTATTTTATCATAAATCGTTGACAATTTACCCTTGGGCGGCTCATATAAAGTTTTACCGAATCTTTTATTATTTTCCAAACCGCCTACTGTGTTATTTTATCATAAATCGTTGACAATTTACCCTTGGGCGACTCATATAAAGTTTTACCGAATCTTTTATTATTTTCCAAACCGCCTACTGTGTCATTTTACTAGGAATCATTAGAAAATTTTCGAATCTTTTAATTTAAAAAAGGCGCCTTTCGGCACCTTATTCTTCTACTGTTTCTGCAACATCTTCTGTTCTGATAGAAGATTTGTCTGAACCTAAGCTTTTTTCTTTGAATTTTTTAACTTGTCTGTCAAGTTTATCAGCTAATAAATCAATGCTTTCATACATAGAATCAGCTGATTCTTCGCAACGAACAACATCTCCAGAATTCAATTTACAGCTTACTTCAGCTACGTGTTTTCCTGATGCTGACGGATTTTTAATTACGGACAACACTACATCAATTCCTTGAATCTGATCGTAATGATTTGCTACTTTGCCGACTTTTTCTTTAACATAAGCTTTAATAGCATCTGTAATTTCAATGTTTCTTCCGTTTACATAAATGTGCATGTGAACCTCCTATAACATACTGCTTGTATATTATAACACATATAATCGGATTTTTAAAGTCCTAAAATTTATTCTTCAACAATAAATTGCTGTAATTCAACATTAGGAGTACCGATAACACGCACCAATTCCAGTACAGATGCTTTCATCTGGCATTTTTGAGAAGAACCGCTAAAGAAGTCTTTATAGAAACATCCTTCGCAATTGCAACCTCTTTTATAACATTCAAGAGCCGTTGGAGTCCATCTTCTGACCGCTACTGCTCTACCCATATCCCTACTTCTAAACAATTTATTCTCCAATCTCTTACCCAAATCCGGTAACCAGGTTATTCCCTTGTCCCCATTAGAGATGTGTCACTATACCAGTGCCCCATGCCTTAATAACTGCGGGTTTTCACCTCTCATATTTACATTATAAAAAATCAGAAAATTATTTCAAGGGAAGACCATGTGATTGTGAATATTTGTAACAAACCCCGTTATCTGGGCTGTATAGGGAGTTTTCAAAAGTCAATCATGCCGGAAATTAAGCTATTACATGATTTGCGGAATAAAAAACATGAAACCATGCTCATGGCATGGTTTTTCATGATTTTATGAACTATTAAGATTTGTAAAACTTACAAATTTCTATTGTTTTGGCGGGTTTGAATTTTCTTTTTTTATTAAAAATTTATCCAATAAAACACCTACACCCAAAGCTACCACTCCACCAACAACAAACCAGCCTTTGTGGATAGATTTTTTTATTTCTTTTTTTACATTTTTAATTGTTTTTCTTGCTTCTTGACCAAGATCAAAAATCTCTTCTGAATTTGGTTGTGCCCATGTTTTATTTACAAATAAATTCTCTGCATTACCGCTAAATATTTTATTTAAAGCTTTTTCCGCTTCTTCAGGTTTGTCTTTGTAAAATTCTTTTATAGTATTCTCAATAAATCCTACAAATTTTCCATATTCTTCTTTAGTTCCCATTTCAGAAATTGGCGTGTCTGAGCCAAACATAATTCTATTTTCACCAATTTTTTCAAGTGCTTGTTTTAAAATTCCTTTGTTAGTTTCTGCATTGTTACCCATTCCGGTGAGCCATGAAATATCTACAAACAAATTCGCTTCCCCTGTTTTTATGGCTTTTGAAATATCATCAATAGTTTTTGTCATCTGCTCAGGATTTGCCATCAAATCAATATGATAAAGAACAACAGGATGATTTGGATGTTTTTTTGCAAGTTTTATAATTTGTTCCGGATCAGATTTTCCGTCAGTTACTGAGTGAAATACACTTGGCAATCTTTTTTCTTGCGCAAGATTCATATATTGAGAATAAATTTCAAAATTATCCTTTATCGGCATATTTGTGTTTGACGGATGAAACTTCATGCCGTAAAATTCTCCGGACTCAAGTGCTTGAGTTATTGCACTAGTATCTTTTGAAATTCCAGGCTGACAGCTAATTAGCGGGTATAATTTTACCTTTTCATTACCTGAAAGTTTTGCCATTTCTTTAGCATTATCAACTTCTGATTGAAAAATATCACTGTCAAGAGCACTTAAACCGGACAAAGAACTTACCATTACACCTTTAACATTATGAGGCTCAACTGTAGATATAATATTATTGACAGAATAATCCATTAATTTATTGCCATGCATACCATCATACATCTTACCCACATGTCCATGTACATCAAAAATTTCTCTGTTTCCTTTGAATGCAAATCCTGAAATACCTTGAATCTTCATAAACTAACTCCTTACATAAAAAACCACAAGATTATTTTAGCATATCTTGCTAAAAATACAAGTGCAAATGAGAATATTAAATCGTATATAATTTTAATACCGCTTTGAGCAGCAATCCAGCCGCTCATAAATGTCCAGCCTTCATGTTTAAGTCCGGCGATAAAAAGCATATATAAAACACCAATTAAATGAATTGTTAACACTCCGACTAAAACCGCATGTAAAATATTTCGATTGGAAAATCCGCTTTTTAAAATTGAACCTGCAAAAAATACTGCCGGAATATATGCCAGAATATAACCAAAACCATATTCAAAAATATATTTTGGCCCGCCTCCAAGTGCAAAAACAGGAATTACAAAAAGACCGAGTAAAATATAAGTTAAAATTGCCGCAATACCATATTTTCTGCCTAAAAAAGCACCAACAAACATTACGACAGGAATTTGCGGTATAAATTTATATGTATAAATAAAGTCAAGAATATTAAGATTTCCACCGCTAAATATATCTTTTGGAATAATAAAATGTGTAATATTTAGCTGTAAAAATGTAGAAATAATTATTAAAAAAATACAACAAAGAATTAAAAGCAAACTTCCAATACTGAATCTAATCCCCTCAACTTGTTTTTTTACAACTTTTTTTACAACTTTATCTGTCATAACAAATTTTCCCGTTTAATTCTAAAACTCTTTTGTCAAAATTCGATTTAAATTTATCGTAAAAAATATTTTCAGTCCACATAATAAGAGCATCTTCGTTATTATCTTGATAGTAACCTTTTCTTATACCTAATGATTTAAAGCCGTATTTTTCGTAAAGTGCAATCGCGGCAGTATTTCCGGCACGAACTTCAAGAGTAATAAATTTAACCATATTTTTATAACAAGTATCAATAATAGTTTTTAAAAGTGCTTCGGCAATATGGTTTCTTCTATATTTTGGAGTTACAGCAATATTTGTAACATGAGCTTCTTCAAGAATCTGCCAGCAGCCGGCATAAGCTACTAATTCACCATCTTCGCTAAATACGCTGAAATATTTAGCAAGACTATTAGATAATTCACTTAAAAATGAATCTTTAGACCAATGATGCGGCCCATAGCATAGTGCTTCTATATCTATAATTTTATCAACATCCGATTTTTCCATCGGTTTAATTTTTACAGATAAATTCATAAATTAATCATATCATACAAATTGACCGACAGCAATTTATTAACTTTTATTTACCTCTTGATTAAATGTGGACAATATGCTAGAATTCTTAGTAAAGAGGGAAAATGGGAACGAGCGTTCGTTAGATCCTGAAACAAGTTCAGGATGACTAGAAAGCGAAGTGACTGACCAAGATATACAAAATACCATGGAAATCAACAAAGAGGGTAAAAAATGAAGAATATCGTTGTTTATACAGACCAAAATGAATCAAAATTAGCTGATGTATTAGCTCAAATAGAAGATTCAAATGTAAGAATTGAGAATGCTGATAATCTTAAAGATTATGAGACACTAAATCCCGGATTAGTTGTTATAGAAAGTGTTCCTAATATTAAAGATGTTCTAATGACAACAAAATTCAAAGTGCCTGCCTTATTTATAGGAAATGTTTTTAAAGGTTCTACAGTAAGAGCGGTTATTTTTGATTTTATCAATACTCCGGTTGATAATATGGAACTTGTAATAAGAGCAAATGCACTTTTAAAATATAAAGAATTACGTGACAAATTAAAAGTTGTTTCAACAACTGACGAATTGACAGGTTTACATAACAGAAAATACATGCAGGAACGCCTTGAACAGGAAATCTCTCGTGCAAAACGTTATGGAAACCAACTTTCTTGTCTTTTATTTGATTTAGACTTCTTTAAAGTTGTTAATGATATTTACGGTTATGAATGGGGCGATGTATTACTACGTTCTATTGCTGACAAACTTAAACAATTAATCAGAAAAGAAGATATTTTAACACGTTATGGTGATGAAGAATTTTTATTAATCCTTCCAAATACTTCTGAAGAAAATGCATTCTTATTTGCAGAAAGATTTAGACGTGATATAGAAAAAATGGAATTCATTCCGGCAGGTGAAGAAGAAAGACATCCGATTACAATTTCAGGCGGAATTTCTACATATCCTTGTATTGAAGATACAAATGAAGATGCTAATACAATTATACGTTATGCAGAACATGCTTTGTATAATGCAAAAAAACGCGGTAAAAACAAAATTGTCCAATTTTCAAAATTAAATTTAGGTGAATAAGGAACAAATTATGAAAAAGAATATTTTATTACTAATGGTTATGCTGCTATCAACTGTTACAGCTAATGCTGTGAACTGGCAATTTATTCCAAATGACAACAATATGAATTTGATGATTGATGAAGATTCTGTCAGATATATCAACAATAACGAAACTTATTATGCAATAAGATTTAAAGTTTTAGATAATCCTGAAAAAGTTGCATATATAAAATCAAATTCAGAAACTGGTTACATTGGTATAATTGAAACTGGAGATTATACTGAAAAATCTTATAAACCGCATTCTGTATTTTATAATGCACATGTATTTATGAAACCATTAAAAGAAGATTCTTTCCTCACATATGCAAACGATTATGTATCGAGTTTGCTTATTGACAGCAATATTGCAGAAAATATAAACGATGAAGAAAATATTAAACCTGTATCTTATAAAGGACTTGATACACAGGCATTTCTTGCGCAGGTAAGAAGTAAGTTATGGCAAAATTGGAATCCGCCTAAAAATAATGTAAATGCAACAATTATGGTTACATTAGGCACAGACGGAAGTTTGCAAAATTATAAATTTACAAAAGAATCAGGTGATGAAGAAACAGACAGATCTATTATAAGTGCAATTGAACAAACTGTACCATATATAAAATTTCCTCATTCAGTTAAAAATAGCAGTGCTGCAAATTTCCAATTTACATTTGATAAAAAATTGTTTAAAAAATCTGTTTATTAAAAATAAAGGATTTATATACAAGTTTACACTAAATAATAATAAGACAATGTCATTCTGAGCATAGCGAAGAATCTATAATAAAAAAGAGATTCTTCGGGCTAAAGCCCTCAGAATGACCTAATTCTGCTTATCTCTTGTATAAACTTGTATATAAGTTCCCAAAATAATTTGACGACAAAAAAGAACCTCAAAAGAGGTTCTTTTTTTGTTTTTCTAAATCCTTAAACAGCTTTTTGTACTTTACCTGCTCTTAAACAAGATGTACAAACTTTAATTCTTTTAACAGTACCGTTCATATTAACTTTTACAGATTGTAAGTTTGGTTCTTGAGTATGAACGATTTGTTTATGAGAGAATGTTAATTTTGCTGCTTTCTTCGGTTGTTTTCCGCATATTTCACATTTTTTTGCCATTTTTCTATTCCTTTTCTAGTTCGTGTAATTCAATCATATCTTAAAAATCTGAAAAAATCAAGAACCATGTTAAAATTATTTAAGATACTTGTATAAAAAATATAATTATGATATATTTATTTTTGTAGATTAGGGAAATAAGCATGAAGAGTTCAACTATCAGAAGATCAAATTTATCAAAAGAAAAAATGGCTGTTTTAGAGGCTATATCAAAATACAGACACGATACTTATGACAATTCACCAGGAATTTACGTTCGTCCAAATCGTGAAAAAGAGTTAGATGTTTTATGGCAGAATTTTAAAGTTAATCAAAAATCTGACAAATCACCTAATGTTTATTTGATGGCCGGTTTTATTACCGGAGCTGTTGTCATGCTTATTTTAACAGTTCTTATCAGTTTTTCTGCTAAAAGTATTAATACTGTAAAAGAAAATTCTGTTGCTCCGGTTAAGAAAGAAAAATTAAGTTTGAACTTTTTACCATCATCACAAAAAACAGAAGATGAAACTGCCGTCAATGAAGTTTACACAGTACAAAATGGCGACACAATGGAAGCTATCTTGGTTAGATTTTACGGTTCTTACAGCAAAGAAAAAGAATCACTTGTTTTAAAAACTAATAACATGACAAATCCAAATAAACTTTCAATCGGACAGCAATTGACCATTCCGATGGAATAGTGCTACGCACGTAGCCCTGTTAGTAAATATCGGTGAAGACTTAAAAGATATTTGTATAAGTTATACCTAATTTCTTGTATATTTTTTCCCGACAAGTTCATCGGGTAAAAATTGTTGTTCAACATCAGGGGCTAGATGTGAATATATATAACCTTCACCAAAACCGTAGTTTTTAGCATCTTTATAATGTGCATCTCTTAAATGCATCGGAGGAGGAAAATCTTTTCCTCTTTCTATATCTGCTAATGCTTCATCAATAGCCATAATTGTTTCATTTGATTTTTTTGCACGCGCAACATATATTACCGCCTGAGCTAAAGGAATTCGGCCCTCAGGAAGTCCCAACAACTCAACCGCCTTATAAGCATTTAAAGATATATTTAAAGCGTTTGGATCAGCATTCCCAACATCTTCTGCCGCACAAACGATAAGACGTCTGGCTATAAATCTCGGGTCTTCACCAGCTGCAATCATCTTTGCAAGATAATAAATTGCCGCATCAGGGTCAGAACCTCTTAAACTTTTTTGAAACGCCGAAGCGCAATCATAATGTTCCTGCTGTGAATATCTTGTATTACGTTTTTGACAAATCTCTTCAATTATTTTTACAGTTAAATTCCGCCTGCCATCTTTCAAATCACTTGCAAAATAAGCATTTTCAACAACATTTAATGCATATCTGGCATCTCCGCGTGCAAGATTAATAATAAAATCAATTGCGCCGGTTTCACAGTCCATCGGAAGATGATTTTTGGCAAGATAAGCAAATCCGCGTTTAATTATCTTATTCATGCTTACATCATCTATAGAATTTAATCTTATAACCTGTAATCGTGATAAAAGCGCGGGAACAACCTGAAATGAAGGATTTTCTGTTGTAGAACCTATTAAAAATAATGTGCCGTTTTCTAGATGAGGTAAAAGCGCATCCTGCTGAGTTTTTGAATAACGATGAATTTCATCAATAAACAAAATAGTTTTTTGTCCGGCACGAAGTGCCTCTTTTGCTTTTTCTACAGCATCTTTGATATCTTTAACACCCGAAGTTACAGCAGATATTTCAATAAAATTTGCATTAGTTTTAGAGGCAATAAGACGGGCAAGAGTTGTTTTGCCACAACCAGGTGTACCCCAAAAAATTAATGAAAATAATCTGTTTGTTTTCAAAAGATTCAAGATAGGACTATTTGAAGACACAACATTACTCTGCCCCAAAAAATCTTCAAGAGTTTTTGGACGTAAAATTTCCGCTAACGGAATTTGTTTATTTTGATTTTCGAGTTCAGTAAATAAATTGTTCATAGTATAATTGTAACATGATATAAATTAAAAGTGAAAAAATAAAAATAAAATCCTGTCATTCTGAGGGCTTTAGCCCGAAGAATCTCTAAATATGAGATCCTTCGCTATCGCTCAGAATGACAAAGGTGAGGGGTAAATGAAAAAATTTATATTTATACTTATCACAATATTAGCGGTAATTTTGACAATTCCACACAAAAATTCAAAAAGTGAAGAACTTGTTTTTTGGACACTTCAAATGAATGATTTTGCTCCATATATGAACAATGTAATTTCACAATTTGAAACAGAAAATCCGGAAATTAAAATTAAATGGATTGATGTTCCGTTTTCAGAAGGCGAAAAAAGAACTCTCGCTTCTGTCTTGAGTGATAATCCTCCTGATTTAATCAATCTTAATCCGGATTTTACGGCACTTCTTGCTCAACGCGGAGCATTATATGAAATTGCACCCGAATATACAACTCAGTTTAATAAATCAATTATTAATTCTTTAAAATATAACGGCAAACTATATTCTTTGCCATGGTATGCAACATCTGCCATAACAATTTATAATAAAAATCTGTTAAAAAATAACAAAGTCCCATCAACATATGATGAGATGGCAAAAATTGCTCCAAAACTTGAAGCATATGCAACTTTACCAAACATTACCGAAAACGACACTATGCTTAGAATTTTAAATAAATATGGTATTACAACAAAAAATATAAATTCTGAACAATCTATAGCCGTTTTTGAACTTTTTAAAAACATGTATGAAAAGGGTTACATTCCAAAAGAATCAGTAACTCAAACTCATCGTGAAGCGCTAGAAAAATATATGGCTGAACAAATTGTATTTTTTCAAGCAGGTGCAAACTTTTTAAATATGATCAAAGAAAATGCACCATCAACTTATTCAAAAACAGATGTAGCCCCGCAGCTTACCGGAAAACTGGGTCAAAACGATTTTTCGTTGATGAATTTTGTAATTCCACTACGTGCAAAACACAAAGAAGAAGCTTTAAAATTTGCGCTATTTTTGACAAATTACGAAAATCAGCTTGAACTTGCGAAATTAACAAATGTTCTTGCCGTAAACCAGAAAACTCTTGATGATGATTATTACAAAAATTATAATGATTTGATGTCCAAAGCACGTGTTATAAGTGCCAAACAGCTTAATAAAATTGAACCGGCATTAAAATCTGAAAGAAACCAAAAAGAAATAAACACAATTGTTAATACAGCTGTTCAACAAATCTTTTTAAACAAAAACACCACCAAGAATATTCTTGATGATGTTTTTAATAAAATAAAAATTCTGCAAGGTGCATAAATTTTTAGCACCAGCACCCGCGCATTCCAAACATACTCGGGCCGCCAAACATAAAATTGTCGTAACAGCCTGGGAAAAATCCTCCATAATAACCGCCCCCAAATGGACCGCAGCCATATAAAGAAGATGTCATCATCCATGGATTACAACCAAAAATCCCAAAAGGCGATGTTAACATTGCAGCAGCAATTGTACCAGTTGTACCCTGAGCATTAGCAACCGGATTGCCATATCCCGCAGCATTATTAATTGCATAACCCAGATAACTGCCTGTTCTTTGCTGAATATCACGCGACATTTCATTTCTTAATGCACCATTCATAATATTATATCCCATATCGGAAAGTGCATATCCGGCAGGTACACCATTCTGTCTATTATCAATGTAACTTGCTGTACTGCCCATTATCGCGTTAATGTTACTAAGTGCATAAATAGCATTTTCTATACTCATAATTTTCTCTCTATTTTTGTGTATGTATATATAAAGTATATAATTTTTTAAAAATTGCGTTCTTTTTATAGATTGTTAACTTTTGTTACACAACAAATACTTAAATTTAAAGTTTTAAGTTTATATTGCCGATAAAAATAAAGGAAAGGGATTTGAAAATGAACGTTAATGCACAGTACAAATTAGGAATTGATACAACTACATTAAAACAAGTTTCTCAAGAAATCTTGAAACGTGCTGCTGAAAAAAACAGTCAGTATAATACAAATACTGAAACTGTAAATAACATTTTCAAACCCGCAGATATTGGTTTGGATTTGTACAAAGGTAATGTTGACACAAAACTTGCACGTCAAATTGCTATGAACAATTCCGGCTTACAAATTCAATTAAATAATGAAGTTTTAAAATCAATTAACTATTTGAATACTAAAGCTGCTCAAAATGTTCAAAAAAATGTTGAAGGCAAAATTACAATTGCATTAAATGAAGGTGTTGGCAATATGCAGCATACATCTAATGCTCCAAAATTCAACAGCATTTTAAGTTTAGCAGCAGGAAAAGATAAAAATGGTTCTGCACCATCATATAAAGGCGAATTCTTATTTATAAAAAAAGATAAAGAAAAAGAAGAAGTTACAGCCGCATAAACTATTTTTTTACACACATTGCAAACGGTAATAATGTATGATATTATGCATTTATGAGTATTGACATATCAAATCTTAAATTTGCATTACAAACACTAATCGCAAGTATGGATACACTTGAACATAACAAAGCGTGTGATTTTGCTGATATGCTTGAAGATTCATGTATTAAAAGATTTGAATACACTCTCGAAATTGCAAGAAAATTAATGAAAAAAGTTCTTAAAAAGATTTACGGTAAATCTGAAGAAGAATTAACAGTTAATAATATTTTCAGATTTATGCAAGGATACAAATTTATTCCAAATTGGGAAAATTGGCGCAGTTATTACGAACAACGCAACAATACCGCACATGAATATAATTTGGAAAAATCACGCAAACTTATAGAAATTATTCCACAATTTATTGAAGATACAAAAACTTTAATTTACAATTTAGACGAAAAACTTCCAAAAAATGATTAAAGGTATAACCGAAAAAGAATATTCTATTATAAAAGATATACTGAAAAATTATTCAGGTGAATTTTTCGCATACGGTTCTCGTGTAAAAGGAGATTTTTCCGAACTTTCGGACTTGGATATTCTTGTAAAAGCTGATAAAAAAATCATACCCGAATTAAAAGAAAAATTTGATAAAAGCTACTTGCCTTATATTGTCAATTTTACAGATTACAACTCAATTGATGACAAATTCTTTAATTTAATAAAAAATGATTTAATTAAAATATAAAAAAAAGGAGGATTTAAATCCTCCTTTTTAGTGTTATACCAATTTTATGCAGAAAGCCTAATTTCTTGAGATTTTTTATTATCAGAATATGATTTCACACCGATTGCTCCGCCTAAAATACCAACACCTGCTGCAATCCAGCCCCATTTGCCTTTAGATGCTTTTTTGCCAGCATTACCAGCTGCTGTTTTAACATTTTCGGCAGCATCGCTTACAATTGTTTTTACTTCTGATGCTGTATCATTTACAACTGTTTCTATTACATCTGAAACCGGTTCTAATTGTTTGCCGTCAGACTCGATTATTGGGGCAAAACCATTTTCCATAAATACTTTTGCCGATTCTTGAGCACTTTTCCATGGCGCGTCTGCAATAATTTGATGAGATTTAATTTTTTGATAAAGTTTTTTACCTTCTTTTGTCATCATACCTTGTGAAGTAAGATATTCTGTATTACGCGACATTTTTGTTGATCTGTATGCTTTATGTTTTTGTTGAGATTGAATTTCAGCCTGTTTTTTTGCTAATTTGCGTTTTTTAGAACTTTGATAATCTGCATTAGCTTCTTTTTTATTAGCATTATTTGATTTTGGTTTTGGCGCATTTCTTAATGCAATTTCTTTTTCGTATTCAGAAGGATTATTTCGTTTCAAAACTTCTAAATAATCATCTGAAGTGAATGCATCTTTAACCATATTTCGTTGTTCTGATGTTTTACGTTTACGAGCAAGATTACCCATTTGATTTTGTTCGTAATAGTATCTGTCGGCAGCAGTTTTTTCTTTAAAATATTTTTTGGCTTCATCAAGATTTTTATTTTTTATTGGAGTAAAATTAGCTTTAATTTTTTCTGATGGAATGTCATAAACAGTCGCGGCATCAATAACCGCAGTATTCATTGCTTTTTTGCTAATTTTTTCACCTTTTGAAGTCAATTCTTGTAAATGCCAGCGTACTGCTGCTTGTAACTGGTCTTTAGAAGCCTTAGGATTTTTTTTCATGTAATCAACTGCAAAAGTTCTTGCTGTTGCTGTTGCATCAATTCTAGCGCACATATCGTTAACCTTTCTATTTTCACTATACATGTAAAAAAGAAATCGTCAAAAATTTTGCTATGGGCGCACTTCGACCATACCATACCATACCATACAGTGATTATACAAGGGTTTCAGCCATTTTGAAATTCATTTTTACATTTCTTTACAATTTAGGCAATTATTTACAGAGTAAATACTTTATATATATAAGAGAGGATAATTATGTCGTTAAGAGTAAACGGAACAACTGAAAATACTGATAATATACAACTGAATAAAGTTGTAACTAATCCATTTACAAATTGTGTATTTGATGGAAGGTTGTCCTCAAATAATAAAACTAATCAATCTTTAAAAGAACAGTTATACGCGAAAGCAGCAAATTTACCGGATAATATTAGTGAACAATTTTTAGAATATATAGAAAAAGGGGCAACTAAACGAGAATTTATTGATTTATTAAATGAACGTTATGAGAAAAAACAAGCTGAATTTGAAGTAGCTTGGGCAGAGTATCAAGAAACAAAAAATAATTTAAAATTATTAGAAAGAATATATAATATTTTACAAAATAAATATGGAGATTCTGAAAGTAATTTTGAACAAAGTCAATTAGCACAGGCTGAAAAGAATTTTAATAATGCAGATATGAGTTCTTGGAACAAGCTTTTAAAATGCCGTGATATTTCACACAGACTAACTTAAATCAATGTAACATAAGTATTGCATTTTTTCCTTTATATATTATCATGCATTTTGTAGAGTGCTTACGCCAATAATCACTCAACAAGTAAAGGAAATTACAATGAACTTAAAAAACAAACAAGAAATCGTTAAAGCTTACGGCAAAAATGAAAAGGACACAGGTTCAACTGCTGTTCAAGTTGCTATGATGAGCCAAAAAATCTCTGAACTTACTGAACACCTTAAATCAAACAAAAAAGATTTTGCTACAAAAAGAGGTCTTTTAATGATGGTAGGTAAAAGAAAGAGATTACTTTCTTATTTGAAATCTCAAAATCTTGACGAATACAGAGAATTGATTAAAAAACTCGGTATCCGCGGATAGCGATTGCGAGCTGAGGGCGTACGGCGGCGCGAAGGCGACGGCGGTAGACCCTTTAAACGCGAGCAATCAAGAAGTTTTAAAGCACCCTTTCGGGTGCTTTTTTAATGATTATATTTATTTATATTTATTGACCCCTCTCTCTAGCTCTCCCCCTAGGGGAGAGGACATTTTCCTCATTCCCTCTCCTAGGGAGAGGGTTAGGGAGAGGGGTTTATGTTATAATAATTTTATGAAAAAATATGATGAAAAATCTCTTCATTATGCAAAACAATTAAGAAAAAATATGACTGATTGTGAACAGGCATTATGGTATTATTTAAGAGCTAAAAGATTTTTAGGGCTAAAATTTAAAAGACAGGTTCCAATAAGCAAATATATTGTAGATTTTTTATGTATTGATTACAAAGTTGTTATTGAACTTGATGGGTCAGGGCATCTGGAAGGGAAACAAGTTGAATATGATATTAAAAGAGATGAATATATTAAAAGCAAAGGATATAAAATTATAAGAATTTTAGATAATGAAATAAAAAATATTGAGAGTGTATTAGAATTTATCAGGGTAAATATTGACCCCTCTCCCCAACCCTCTCCCTCGGAGAGGGAATAAGAGAAAGGTCCTCTCCCCTAGGGGGAGAGCTAGAGAGAGGGGTTTTGTGTTATAATCAACATAAAGGAAAATTTTAAAATGAAAATACTTAAATCAATGCGTTTGCATATCGGAGTTTTTGGCAGAACAAATGTCGGAAAATCGTCACTTTTAAATAGAATTACCAATCAGGAAATCTCTATTGTTTCTGATATTGCAGGAACTACAACCGATGTAGTCGAAAAATCCATGGAACTTTTACCGGTCGGGCCCGTAACTTTTTTAGATACAGCTGGGCTTGACGACAATACAGAGCTTGGCGAAATGCGTATTGAAAAAACATTAAAAGTTTTAAACCGTATTGATGTTGCCGTAATCGTTTGTGATCAACGCGGAATTGAAACTTACGAAGAAGAACTTATCGAAAAACTTGATGAGTTAAAAATTCCTTATTTGATTGTCATGAATAAATGCGATGATGTTGTATACCCTCCCCTTGAGGGAGGGTCGAAATCTGTGATTTCGGGGAGGGGTATTTTGTATACCTCTGTTAAAACCGATGAACAGCTTGTTTTCAAATTCAAAGAGGCTCTTGTAAAACTTTTACCTGATGATTTTGTAAATTCTCCAAAAATTGCAGGGGATTTGGTTGAACCTAAAAGTACGGTGATTCTTGTTATTCCGATTGATAAAGAAGCGCCTAAAGGAAGAATTATTTTACCGCAAGTTCAGACTTTACGCGACTTGTTGGATAATGATTGTCTAACCTATGTAGTTAAAGAAAATGAATTAAAACAGGCACTTGATAACTTAAAAACCCCGCCGGCACTTGTGATTACAGACAGTCAGGCATTTAAAAAAGTTTCAGAAATTGTTCCTGAAAATATCCCTTTAACCTCTTTTTCCATACTATTTGCAAGACTAAAAGGGGATTTGACTGCATTTATCAAAGGGGCTCAGGCAATTGAAAATTTAAATGACGGAGATATGGTTTTAATCCTCGAAAGCTGTACTCATCATGCGATAGAAGATGATATCGGACGTGTAAAAATCCCTAATTTATTACGCAAAAAAACAGGAAAAAATCTTGTTATTCATAATTATGCAGGACATGATTTTCCGGATTTGAAAGATTATAAACTGGTAATTCATTGCGGTGCATGTATGACAAACAGGCGTGAAGTTTTATCAAGAATTTTAATTGCAAATAAAATGGAAGTGCCAATAACAAATTACGGAATAACAATTTCATATTGTCTTGATATTTTACCAAGAGCTGTTAAAATATTTAATGAGGAGAAATAAAATGGAACAAACTATTCAATATAAAACAGAAGGTACTTGCTGCAAACTTATGCAGGTAAAATTTGACGGCGACAAACTTGTTGATGTAGATTTTTTAGGCGGCTGTCATGGAAATTTACAAGGAATAAAAGAGCTTGTAAAAGGAATGCCGATTGATGATGTAATTTCAAAATTATCAGGTATAAAATGCGGTAACAAACCGACAAGCTGTCCTGATCAGCTTGCTAAATGCCTCAGTGAAATTAAAGCTAATGTATAATTTTTAGTCGATTGGATATTAGTTAAGACGTTAAGACAGTAAGTCGTTAGGACGTTAAGTTCGTATATGTCAAATATATATTTTCGAGCGATAGCGAGTGAAAAGAACCTACCGTCTTATCGTCTATCGTCCTATCGTCTTATAAAATATCCAAGGTCTGTTTGGCAGATGGAGCGGCTACGCTCCTAACCGATTACGGGCTGTACAAATGTTCTTGCAGCAAGTTCTTTATCAAGCATTAATAATGCTTTTTTATCATCACCAATAAGTTTAAGTGTTGCAAGAACTCCGCCTACATTTGCTTCTTCTTCAACTTGTTCTTTCAAATACCAATTCAAGAAAGATAATGCTGCACGATCTTTAACTTCTTCTGCAACATCCATTAATGCATTAATTCTTGAAGTTACAAATTCTTCATGAGATAAAACTTGTTCAAAACAAGCAAGTGGTGATTCCCATTTAGTTTCCGGTTTTTCGATAGCTTCAAGTTCAACTTCTCCGCCTCTTTCATGAACATAATTAAACATACCCATTGCATGAGCGTGTTCTTCTTGCACTTGAACAGTAAACCAGTTTACAAACCCTTTAAGATTTAATCTTTCAAAATATGCCTGCATAGATAAATACAGGTATTCAGAGTACAATTCTTTGTTAATTTGATCATTAAAAGCTTTTTCCATTTTTTCGTTAATCATTTTGTTCTCCTTTTTATAAATGTTTTATAAGACGTTAAGACGGTAAGTCGTTAGGACGTTAAGTTCGTATAGGTCAAATATATATTTTTGAGCGATAGCGAGTGAAATGAACTCATCGCCTATCGTCTTTTAGACTTATACAATTTGTTAGAACATTAAGTTTAGGTGCTACAAATATGGAGCGACCATAAAGAACTTATCGTCCTATCGTCTTATCGTCTTTTAGACTTTTCCTTTATTCTACCACTAAAAAATTTTTAAGATAAATACTTTGGGCAATGAAAAATTTTTTTGTTCTGCTTAATTTATAATTGCTATGGAAAATTGTGTTAATAAATTACTTTCTGCACTAGGTGAAAATATAAAATTAAAACGGGACGAATTTGCTGATTACATTGCATTCCACGGGATAGGTTCTGCCTATAATAAGCGGTGGCTCGGCAATATAGTCCCTGCTGATGTTTTGAAGCTTTCGGTCAAAGATGCGGTAAACATTATCGCAACTTTGTCGGAAAGCGGTGTTTTTTACGACAAATTTCCAGATTATATTGAAACCCCAAATTACGGTGACAAATGGGGAAGATTAGCAAATTATATAGAAATAAATGACCGCGCAATTGCATATATGGATAATGGATGCACATGCAAAGGGATTTTAAGCTGCATAAAACTTTTGACTGCAATTCCTCCGTCTGCAAAAAGTTGGGCAAATTGCGTAATCCTATCACAGGTATGGCAGAACATTTTCGGTGACGCTTATGAAAAAGGTCCATTTGAAGAAAATTCTATTTACGGTTTAAGGCTAAATACAAGTTATAGTGATAATATTATAGATTACTCAATTGTTGATAAAATCACACCCGAAGAACAATTAAAAGCTTTTGTTGATTTAGCACATTTCAGAGGAATAAAAGTCGGTTTCAGACATGTAATTTCAGCTGACCAGATGAAAGTTGCAAAACCTTATCAGGATGATGAAACTTTTAATTGGAACAATCCAGAACATGTTGAAATTTATATATCTGAATGCGTTAAACTGATGAATTTGGGTTTTGAATGTATGTTTATAGATTCTGCAAAACACATTGGCGGATATGACATGGGAAATTACAAAGGTGTTGGTGCGCTGCCGGAGTATCATCAAATGCAGTATATTTTGTATGAAATCAGATGCCGTACCGGAAAAACAGATTTAAGTTTTGTTGGAGAAAAAAGTACATCAGACTTTGAAAGATACAGACTTATGGGTTTGAATGCAGGGACTGATTTTATCACCGGCGACAATTTTTATACGGTAAGAGATTTATCAGAAACTCTTAAATACAATAGAGAATATGCCCCTGGAGTCGAGATCACAAATGACAATAATGAAGGCGGGCTTTCATATGAACAGAAACTTAATCGTATAAATACAGCTTTGTTCGGATATTATCTTGCAAGTGATAAACTGCCGAGCTTTATGCAGATGAACGATTTATTTCCTCTGCGATATGACACAACAACTCATCATCTTATGATGACAAATCCATCTTATTCAACAGATGGTACAGCTTTAAGCCACTGGGAAAATTTATTCACAAAAGATGACGGACGAGATTATAACAGACGCGTCGGTGAAATTTTTGCGTGGGGGCTAAATTGTTAAGTAGATAAGTAGTTAAGACAATAGACGATAAGTTCTTTTCAATCGCTACGCTCCATATATTTGTACTTTAGCTCGATATGAACTCAACGTCATAACAACCTACCGTCTTAACGACATACAAAAAAAGGAGAAACAAAATGACATTTAATCCATTAGAAGAAAAGGGAATTCCCGTAGAAAAACAAATCAGAAGTTGGCATGAAATTGTCAAAAGACCATTTGACAAACATGATATTGACTGTTATTCAAGAACAAGACAAATTTTAATGAACGGTATTGAAGTTGAAGCTTGGAATTTTAAACACAATTTTGCAAGATGCTGTCCTGATGCTGATGTAAGAAAACTTATTGCATTATCAAGAAGAACAGAAGATATGCAGCAAACAACAGTTAACTGGTTAACACCTGCTTGCCAGAATGTACTTGAAACAACTTTAGGCTATGAACAAGTTGCAGTAGATTTGACAGCTTGGCTTGCTCAAAACGAACCTGATGAATATGTTAAATCAGTTTATGATATGGGTTTGTTAGAAGACTTTGACCACCTTTACAGATACAGCCAATGGGCATATATGATTCATGGCATTGACCCTGATAATATTTTGCAAGGTATGACAGATGTTGTATTAAGCCGTCCGACACAAAACCACCATAACTGCAGCGGCGTAAGACTGATGAATCACTATGATAAAGATACTGCATCACCTCAAACTAAAGTTAATCTTTACACACTTGTTTCAGGCGAACAGCAAACACATAACTTCTATGCCGAACATGGTATGATGTACGGTAATGATGATTTGAGAAGAACTTTCGGTGAAATTTGCGACGTAGAAGAAGAACACGTAACAATGTATGAAAGTTTAATTGACCCGAACGAAACTCCGTATGAAAAATTACTTCTTCATGAATTTACAGAAGTCTGCACATATTACAATTGCTACAAAGACGAAGAAAACGATAAATTAAAACAAATTTGGGAAGAATTTCTTGCTTTTGAACTCGGACACTTACAAATCGCAGCGGACCTGTTCAGAGAATATGAAGACCGCGATCCAGAAGAAGTTATCGGTAATAAAATAGTTCTTCCATGTCACTTTGAAGAACAAAAAGAATATGTTACAAATATTTTAGAAAACGAAATCGACAAACGTCACGACGGTGAAGGCGGTTTCACTACAATAGATGAACTTCCTGAAGATTGGCCAAGCTACAGAATTCAAGAAATCGTAAACGGCGAAGGTGCACCATCTGAACAAACAATACAACTGATTAAAACTTCAATAAATATGGATATTGTAACAGCAGACCCGAAACTTCGCAAAAAAGAACCAGACCTTTTGGAACGAGGACTTGAACCTGAAATGCAAGCTCCAAATACCGTTACTGTAGAAGAATATGAAGAAATGGTCGACGTCGAGTCTATGGAATTTTAGAACAGAGGACAAGATGTCAAGAAGGCAAGCTTATTTCGTGAGCTTTGCTCACTGATAACAGCTTGACCTCCTGACATCCGAACTTCTGTTCTTCTATAAAGGAGTATAATTATGAAACTCATGAAAATTCTGAAAATATCAGCTTATACAACAATAATTGCAGCAGGTATATTTATGATTGTAAAAGGCTGTATGGAAAAACGCAAAAAAGATACTAAAGAAAAAATGATTTTAATTGCAAAACAGCTTAACACAGATATCAAAAATACCGAACGCAAGACTTCTCCAAAATATCATAAAAAAAATCAAGAAAAATATGATGAAATGTGGGGCAAAGAATCAAGTTGTAATTAATTTAAAAGTAAACGGATTATATAATCCGTTTATTTTTTTATAAGTTAATTGTCCAAGTTGCAAAATATAAAATTTTATGAAAAAATATAAAAAAAAGGAGATTTATATGTCAACTTACATTGAAGATGTTTATGCAAGACAAATTTTGGACTCACGCGGCAATCCGACTGTAGAAGTCGATGTGAAACTTACTAATGGTGTAAAAGGCAGAGCTGCTGTGCCATCTGGAGCTTCTACCGGTATTTTTGAAGCATTGGAACTTAGAGACGGAGACAAATTCAAATATATGGGAAAAAGCGTTCAAAAAGCTGTAGATAATGTAAATAATATTATCGCTCCAGAACTTATCGGCGAAAAAGCTTCTCACCAAAAAGAAATTGATACTTTTATGATTGATATGGATGGCACAGAAAATAAATCTAAACTCGGTGCTAACGCAATTTTAGGTGTATCTCTTGCTGTTGCAAAAGCCGCTTCAAAAGCTTATGATATGGCTTTATACAGATATCTTGGCGGGATTAATGCTCTAACACTTCCTGTTCCTATGATGAATATTATAAACGGCGGAGCACATGCTGATAATAACATTGATTTTCAAGAATTTATGATAGCCCCTGTCGGAGCAGAAAGTTTTTCTCACGCATTACAAATGGGTTCAGAAGTTTTTCATACTTTGAAAAAAGTTTTAAATAATAAAGGTTTAGCAACTTCTGTCGGTGATGAAGGCGGTTTTGCTCCAAATTTAGGTTCAAACGCAGAAGGTATTGAAGTCATTCTTGAAGCAATTGATAAAGCAGGGTACAACACAAATCAAATTAAAATTTGTCTTGATGTTGCATCTTCAGAATTCTATGAAAACGGAAAATATAATCTAAAAGGCGAAGGTAAATCTTTTGATAGTTCTGAAATGACTGACTTTTTAGATGAATGGGTTAAAAAATATCCGATTATTTCTATAGAAGATGGTATGGCTGAACAAGATTGGGACGGTTGGAAAATGTTAACAGACAGAATGGGATGCCGCTGCCAGCTTGTCGGAGACGATTTATTTGTTACTAATACAAGACGTTTGGCTGACGGAATCAAACGCGGAGTTGCAAATTCAATTCTTATTAAAGTTAATCAAATAGGAACTTTATCAGAAACTTTAGATGCAATATCTATGGCGCATGCCGCAGGTTATACAACAATTATTTCACACCGTTCCGGAGAAACAGAAGATACATTTATTGCAGATTTAGCTGTTGCCGTAAACAGCGGACAAATTAAAACCGGTTCCGCTTCACGTTCAGACAGAATGGCTAAATATAATCAACTTTTAAGAATTGAACAAAAACTGGGTTCAGCCGCAAAATATTTAGGTTTACAAGCTTTTAACGGTCAAAAATAATTAAAATCTGAATAAACTTTCAAAAATACCTTCCGAATATGTCGGATGGGCAAAACAAACTTTTTTCAAATCATCAATCGTCATGTTATTTTGCATGGCGATTGTTATTTGCTGTATCATTGCAGATGCCTCTTTAGCAACTATATGCGCTCCGACAATTTTCCCATCCTGCGAAAGAATTTTTATAAACCCTTCTGTACAATTATCACAATGAGATTTGCCAAGAGCAGAAATAAGCATATTTGATTTTTGATAAGTACCTTCTTTTAAATCCTGTTCACGTTTCCCAACCCAAGCAATTTCAGGACATCCATAGACAACAGACGGTACAAGGTTTTCATCAAATTCGATCTCTGATATTTCAGAAATAGCCTGTTTTATTGCAAAATGCGCAAGCTGAATTTTGCCGCAAACATCACCCAACGCGAGCGAGCAAGACGGCACCGATACAAATGGGGTTCTTCCTGCCGCAAGTAAAACACATTCCGGTTCCAAAACTTCACCGGATTTGAGAGTTATCACACATTTATCCTTCTCCCCGATAGTGGGAGAAGGTGTCCGCAGGACGGATGAGGGGGATGTATTAATATACATTTTAATCTTTTTAGATTTAAAAATTCTTTCAACACGTTTAGAAACTTCAACATCTGCAAGCGGCAAAAGATGTTCAGCAAGTTCAATAATACTAACCTCTACACCAAATGCTGAAAATATACGCGCCCATTCAATTCCTATTGCACCGGAACCTATTATAGCAATACTTTTGGGTAAAGTTTTAAGTTCTAAAATATCATCGGAACTTAAAATAAATTTGTGGTCAAACCTTAACCCCTCAAAATCTCTGGGTTTAGAACCTGTTGCAGTAATAATTTTTTCGCAAATGTACGTTTCACCATTTGCTATAATTTTACCATCCTCAATTGATGCTTCAGTATTAACAACAACCACACCGGTGTTTTTCAAAGATAATTCCAGTGATTTTCGTAATTTTTCAACAATTTTATCTTTATGTTCAACAACTTTTGCATAATCTACAGAAATATTTTCTACATTTATTCCCAAATCCGCTGCACATTTCATCTCTTCAAAAATTTCAGCCGAATGTAAAATAGCTTTAGTCGGAATACAGCCTTTATTTAGACAAGTACCGCCTATTTTATCTTTTTCAAATAAAACTACAGACAACCCTTTTTTTCTAGCCTGAAAAGCTGCCGTATATCCTGCCGGTCCGCCTCCTATAATTCCTATATTAAAATTCATAAAAACCCTCTCCCTAACCCTCTCCCTTGGAGAGGGAATTTATAATTATCGTGTATAAACTCTCGGTAATCTTACTTTTAAACGGCAAGTTAACTCATAGTTTATTGTTCCTAAAATTTTTGCCCATTCGTCTATAGAATGATTTTCATCAAGCAATGTAATGACATCACCTGTTTTAGCCTCAATTCCCGTTATATCAAACATCATTTGATCCATAGTAATATTTCCGATTTGTTTAACTTCATGACCGTTCAAAACTCCGGAAATTTTATTTGATAAACTTCTTGGTACTCCATCAGCATAACCAAGAGGAATTGTGGCAATTTTTTTTGTTCCATGTGCTACAAAAGTATGGCCATAACTTACACCTTCACCATCTTTTGCATCATGGATATTAACAATTCTGGCTTTTAAAGACATAACAGGTTTTAATTCAAATTTTCTCGAAACATCTCCAGGTAAGTCCGGATAAAGTCCATAAATACCAATTCCGGCACGTCTCATATTTGATTTAACATCATAACACATTGAACCGGCAGTATTTAAGATATGCAGCAACAAACCATCTGTCTCAATTTGCGATATAACTTTATTCCATCTGTCAATTTGAATTTGAGTTTTTTCTCTGTTTTCTGCATTTGCAAGATGAGTAAAAATCCCTCCAAATTCAAGATAATCAGCATTTTTAACTTCATTTATAAATTCAACGGCATCATCAATAGAAATTCCTATTCTATTCATGCCTGTATCGAGTTTGATATGAACTTTCGGTTTAATACCTGTTCGTTTATACGCTTGTTTACAAGCTTCTAAATGTTCTTTTGAAAAAATCGAAATAATTAAATCTGCTTTAACGGCACTTTCGACAGCCCAAACAGGAACCGCACCAAGCACAAGAATTTCACAATTAATTTTCGCCTGTCTTAAATCCACACCTTCATCAATTGAAGCAACACCGAGCATATCAGCACCGGATGCTAAAAGAGTCGGCGCAAGCATAACAGAACCATGTCCGTATGCATCAGCTTTTACAACTGCTAAGAGTTTTGTATTTTTCGGAGTATTTTTTTTAATTTGGCGCATATTATAAGAAATATTTTCCAGATTAATTTCTACCCAGCTATCTCTATGTATATTTATATTAGTTTGTCTGACATTTTTCATATTAAATTCAGTATATTACTAAAAGCATATTAAGGCAAAACTATTACACAAAATACACATAAAAAAATAACCCGAAATCGGGTTATTTTCTTTCAGTTTTTTGATAAATTAATCAAAAACGTAATCAATAATTGCAGCTTCTCTTGCGCGTTTAATAGCTCTAACAATCATTCTTTGATGTTTTGCACAATTGCCTGTAATACGACGAGGAATAATTTTTCCTGCTTCTGTCAAGTATCTTTTCAATTTTGCAGCATCTTTGTAATCAATTGTTTCAACTTTGTCTGCACAAAGTCCGCAATTTTTACGTTTTTTCTTGTCATCATTGTTTAATCTTGCCATTTTATTTTTTAACCTTTCTACCATTTATTTGTATCACTTATTAAAATCTCGTCAGTCGCTTCGCTTTTGTTCACTTTTCAGAAATTCTATCTAAAGTCCAAACGCTTGCTCCCGTTTCTAGCCTTTCTAGCCTATATTTGTGTTACTTATTAAAATTTTGTTTGCTGCCTACTTGATGGGTGGCACGCAACTTTTACCAATTTCGGACTTTATATCCAACGCCCAGGTGGTGGGTGGAGCGGCTATGCTCCTCTTGCTCGTTCGCGTTTAACGGGTCTACGGCTTTTTACCAATCCTGGACTTTATATTCAATACCCAGGTGGCGGGTGGAACGGCTAGGCTCCTCTTGCTCGTTCGCGTTTAACAGGTCTACGGCTTTTTACCAATCCTGGACTTTATATTCAATACCCAGGTGGCGGGTGGAGCGGCACGCTCCTAAAACGGAATTTCGTCTTCGTTAATTAATTCATTTGACATATCGTCAGATTCAAATTTAACGATTTCTTCAGTGCCGAAATCAGAACCTGCTGAGACTGATGCTTCGCCCATTTTTTCAATAGTATTTGCATCAATTTCATAAATTCTTTTTTCAGAACCATCATCCATTTTAACAGTCGCTGTTTGAAGTCTGCCTTCAACCAGAACTTTTTCACCTTTTGAAAGTGATGAAACAGTTTCATCTAGAGCAGTTCTTCTTGAAACAACTCTAACAAGAATTTCATCTCTTTCTCCGATATTAAGAACAAAAGCAGAAACCGCAATATTGTTTTGTGTAAAACGTTTTTCCGGTGTTCTGTAAACTGTTCCTGTAACTACTGATTTTGCTAATGACATTTTTTCCTCTTATTCTATTTAGCTAAGAACATTGTTCTTAAAATATTGTCATTCAATTTTAATTGACGTTTAAATTCAGCAACATTTGATTCAGGCAAGCTGATTTTAGATGTTACAAAGAAACCGTCTCTGAAATTTTGAATTTCATAAGCTAATTTTTTTCTGCCTGTTTTGTCAGTTGAATCAACTTTACCTTCCAAAGCTGTAACTGATTTTCCTAATGCTTCAATAGCCTTATCTGCTTCTTCAGCATCAAGAGTTGGTTTGAATACTGTTAATAATTCGTATGTTTTCATTATTTTCTCCTATTCTAGTGTATGAGATAATTCTACCATGGAAATATTAAATTTTACAAGATATAATCTGCAAAAAAACTGTAGTTTGCCGAACCAATTAGAAAAATATCTTGATTAAAATTATCTTTCGAGCCTTGCCATTCAACAAATACAGCCCCGCCCGGCAGATTTACTTTTACTTTTTGTTCTGTTAAGTTATTTGAAACACAAGCTGCAACACTTGCACATGCTCCGGTGCCGCAAGCAAGAGTAATACCGCACCCGCGCTCATAAACACTCATATCAATTTCCATACGTGATTTTACTTTTACAAATTCGGTATTGGTTTTTTCAGGAAAATATTCGTGTTTTTCAATATAAGGCCCGTATTTTTTTGCAAGTTCCATTGTATCATCTTCTGTTATAATCACACAATGCGGATTTCCCATTGAAACAGGGTTAATCTCAAAACTTTTGTCAAGAACTGTTATTGTTCTTTCACCGTAAAATGGGATTTTTTTATCTTCAAATATTGGACACCCCATATTTACTTTTATCAATCCGTTATCCAACAGTTCTGGTTTAATAATTCCGGCAAGGGTTTTTACACTAAATAATTTTTTATCTACAAGCTTATTATCAGAAACATATTTTGCAAAACATCGCATACCATTTCCGCACATCTGAGCAGTAGTTCCATCTGAATTATAAAAATACCAGCCAATATCAACTTCTGTTTCATCGGTTTTTGGAATAATCATTCCATCTGCTCCAACACCAAAATTTCTGTCACATATTTTTTTTGCAAGTTCGCTCATAGACAAGCCTGTTTTTTCATATTCAGAAAAATCTACTATAACAAAATCATTACCGCAGCCTTGCATTTTTGTTATTTTAATTGTTTTCATAAAATTCCTTTCAAATTTATAATAACACAAATTAGCCATAAGGCTAATTGCATATACTATTTATTTATAATATCCATATTATTAAGTTACTTTAAGCAACAGGTCTTTTGATATGACAGAAATTTCTGATTGTGCTGATACGCCGGTTAATTATTACTGTAATAAATTAACAAACCAACAGGAAATATTTGTCGCAACTTTAACACATGATTTAAAAAATGTGGTAACTGCACAGATAAGCAGTATGGAAATGTTAAAAAACGGAAATATCGGTACATTAAATTTGGAACAAACTAATGTTTTAGATTTATTGGTTGAATCTTCAAAGTATATGCAAGATATGATTTTAACTCTTTTAGACACTTACAAATATGAAAACGGTTCAATTCATCTGGAAAAAGAAAATTTTGACTTAAAAGAAATTGTAGAACGCTGTATTCAAGAAACTTATTCACTTGCAACAGATAAAAATTTAAAAATTTCATACATTTCTAACGATGAAGTACTAAATGCAGACAAAAGACAAATTAGGCGTGTAATTTCAAATTTATTAAACAATGCAATAAATTATGGTTTTAAAAATTCTGAAATAAAACTTAAATCATACACTAAAAATAAAAAGGTTATTTTTTGCTGTGAGAGTACAAGTCCGGTAATTTCGGAAGAAGTTAAAGAACATATTTTTGAAAAATACGTTTGTGAATCACAAAAATATGAAAAAATTGGTTTTGGTTTGGGATTATACCTTGCAAGAAAAATTGTCGAAGCTCATCAAGGTAAAATTTACCTTAATGCTGAAGGTTTTAAAAATAACTTTATTTTCGAAATTCCAATTAATTCAGGAAAAGATTATTCACAAATTATTTGGTAAAAATTTATATACAAGTTTACACTAAATAAGGTCTAAACGTCACCCTGAACTCGTTTCAGGGTCTAATAAATAGGAGATGCTGAAACAAGTTCAGCATGACAAATATTTTATATCCAGTGTAAACTTGTATATAAATCTCTATAATAACTCCTTGATTAATTATATACTTTTGATATAATTACATCAAGGAGAGTGTATATGAAAATATTATTTGCAGCAGCAGAAGTAGCACCGTTTTCTAAAGCAGGAGGATTGGCAGATGTTGTAGGAAGTTTGCCTAAACATCTCGAAAAAGATGCAGAAATTGCAATCTTTACTCCGCTTCATGGACTTATTGATGTTAATAAATGGGGCATTAAAGAACTTGAAAATTCTGAAATGTGGCTTACTTTCGGCGGAATGGGACATAAATTCAGATTATTTATGTGTAAACTTCCCGGTACAAATATTAATGTATTTTTCGTACACAATGATTGGTATTTTTCTTGTTTTAAAGATGTTTATCCAAAATGGCTTGATACTAAGTATGAACATGAAAGATATATTGCATTCTCACTTGCTACAATGGAATATGCTAAACTTTTGAATTTCAAAGCTGATGTAATTCATGCAAACGATTGGCACACCGCAATGATTCCAGTTTATCTTCACAGTAATTACAGGTATGATGAATTCTGGCAGAATACTAAATCCGTTTTTGAAATCCACAATCTTGCATATCAGGGTATTTGGTTTGAAGATGTTTTAGATTTTGCAAATATGAGAAAAGATATTGTGTTCAATGAATGGGGAGTTGAACATTTTGGAAGAGTTAATTGGATGAAAGGGGCAATTAATTATTCTGATAAAATTATTGCTGTTTCTCCAAACTATGCAAGAGAAATTTTAACCGGCGAATTTGGCGAAGGTATGGATTACACATTGAGAATGAACCAGCACAAACTTGTCGGAATATTAAACGGTATAGATTATGATGTATTTAATCCAAAAACCGATAAAAATATAGAAAAAAATTATGATATTAAATCTTTAAAAAATAAAGAAATAAATAAAAAAGCATTATGTGAAAAATTTGGTCTGGAATACAATCCTGAAAGACCATTATATTCAATGGTATCAAGACTTGTCGGTCAAAAAGGTATTGATTTAATCAGACAGGTAGAAAACGAATTAAAAAATCTTGATGCTGATTTTGTATTTTTAGGCAGCGGTGACAAAAATTATGAAAATCTTTTAATCTGGCTTTCAAACAATTCGTCTAATATTCGCGCCTATATTGGCTACAAAGGTGATTTAGCTAATCAAATTTATGCAGGAAGTGATTTTTATCTTATGCCATCAAAATTTGAACCCTGCGGCTTGAGTCAATTAATTGCGATGAAATACGGTGTTTTACCTGTTGTAAGAGCAACCGGCGGACTTGAAGATACAGTTACCGGTTATCCCCTAAACGATTCTACAGGATTCAAATTCTGGGGCTATGACGGTTGGCAGATGCTTGAAGCAATTAAATGTTCAATGAATGTTTACAAAGATAAATACACATTTAATGCTATGCAAAAAACAGCAATGGAAAGTGATTTCTCTTGGAAAAGAAGTTCTAAAGTTTATTTGGATTTATACAAAGAACTTGTGCTACGTGCGTAAAACATGTACCATTATCTTCTAAGTCTTTACCGATATTTCCCGGCAAGAAATAATTTAACCAAGCAAACCTAAGCTGTTTAATTTTTCACTTATTTCATTCATTAAATTAACATCATCTGTGCGGCGAGCATGGTTTTGAGCTTTTGTTAAAAGACTTTTTGCTTTTGTAATATTGTTTAACTCAACCATAGTGTCTGCGGCTTTTTCATAATTTTGTGCTGTTTTTAACGGAGAATCTGCTTCCGTATAATGTTTTACGGCATTTGAATATGATTTTAATGCTTTTTGCGGTTCACCAAAAGCATTATAAGCATCCCCAAAACTTGAAGATACAAAACCTTTAACTTTTGAATTGTCTGTTTGTTCAGCCAAATCATTTGCAACAGTATAATAATTTACAGCATCAAAATCAAATTGATCAGTAAAAATATTACCCATTTTTGTTAATGAAGTTGATTGAGCAGCAAGATTTTCAGCAGCACCTGCATATGAAACTGAGTTAAAATAATGATCTAATGCCGGCTGAATTTGATTTACATCGTCATAAATCTGTGCCATAGAATAGTGTGCTTTTGTTTTTATATTGTTATCAGATGTATTTTGAATAGATTGATTATAGCTTTTTAATGCTTGCGCAAAATATGAATGATCATCATAAATTTTGCCAACTTCATAAAAGATTTTTGATTTTGTTTCGTTGTCACCAACTTCATTTGCCCGATTTAAAGCTTTTTCAAATGCCGCAATTGCTTTTTCCGGTTCATTTGCATAAGCAAGTTTTTTTGATTGTATAAATAATGATTTTAATTCTTTGTCTTGAGGAATTAATGATACAACTTTTGCATTTGTTTTAATTTCTTGTTCTACAGGTTCCGGAACTGTTTGAGCTACAACGGTTTTTTCTTCTGTTTTTGTTTGCTCTTGTGTGCTGCCTTCAGGAAATTTTACCAAAAATTGAGGATTAATTTCATTTTCATTATATTTAAAATCAATTTGCTGTAAGAATAATGCATCAACCCAGTTTTCAACAACTTTTGATTCTTTATTTAAGGTTTGGGAAATATATGTATCAAGAATTGATGATGCATTTTTCAAATTTGATTTAACTAATTTAGGATTTGCATTTTCTTTAGTGACCTGTTTTTCAACAAGAGAAAGATAACCTTCTACCTCTTCTTTCAGGTTTTCAGGTGTACCAATTGCAGCTGCCGTATTTCTAAAATCCTTCAAAATCTGAGCAATATTAATAACTGTGCTTCTTCCGGAAAGAGTTTTAGTAGGTTCTGCAACATTTTGAACAGGCTGGTTATTTTTTGCCTGAGCCTGAATTTGAGAACGCATTTGACGCCAATCAACTTCTTGATTTTGTTGTTGATATGCTGGTGTATATGACGGTTTTTTCTGTTCAACGTATTGCAAACCTTTACTTTTAGAATTCTGATCAGACTGCTGTTCACGTTGAGCAGACGTGTTTTTCTCTTCATCTTGTTTTGATTTAACAAGATTACCGTTATTATTTAGATATGGACGTTGAAAAATACCGTTTAACACTATTCTACCCTCTGGTATAAATACTATATACCAAAACCCGTTTTACGTGCTCATACTTTCGTATGATATGTTTTTAATAAAATTTGAAAAAATGTCAATCTAAAAACCTTCGTGCTTGTCACAAATAAAAATAAATAATATAATATATACATGAATGAAAATCTAATATTTTTAAACGCTTATATAGTAAGACGTTTTGAATTAACAGGAATTTTACATACTTTACAAAACGAAAGGGAAAACAATGGAAAATATTCTAAATACAATATGTAATATATGTATTTTTATAATGTTTGGTTATTTCTTTTATGCTATATATCTTATGAATAAACAAGACCATGAAACCGGTTTTATAACAAAACAGCCTAAGAAACAAAAATAATTATTGATGAAAATCTTTACCGCCAACAATTTTTAAGTGGCGGTTGTTGCCTTCTCCAATAGATTTGCTTTCTAAATTGTGCTGTTCAACAAGTTCGTGCTGTAATTTTCTTATATGTTGATTTTGAGGCTGTAATTCTATTTGTCTTTCACCGGCAAGAATTTTATTTATTGCTGCTTTTGCCTCATCTAAAGCTCGTTCTGCATCATCATAATAACCGCATAATGTTTCTGTAGTTTCTGTAATATCCAATGCTTCTTTCAAAACTTTTTGAATTTGTGCCATTGAATTTGTTTTTACATAGAAAATTTGCAATCTGTAATCATTTGCGGTACTAAGAACTTTTGCTCCGCCTTTTATAAAGTTTTTATGCGCAATTACAATATCTGCATCATCAAGATTTCGCGTAATTTCAGCATTCAAATCAAGCCGCTCTATTACTTTTTCAACAATAGTTCTTGATACTGCATATAAATAAATCTTTTTACAGCCTTTAATCGATTCAATATATTTTTCTCTTGAAAAACTAAATTTTAAACTATCAGTATTATGTTCAGGTTGAATTTTTTGTTCAAGTTTATTTATCTCTTGCGGAATATCAGCAAGTGACGGTTCTTCTTTTTGAGTTTGAGTAACTTGAGATTCTAAGGATTTATCAACTTTTCTAATTTCAGGTCTAATAGGCCAGCCGCGTAAGATATAATCAACAGCCTCAGCAGTATCCTTATAAACAGCAAGTGTATTTCTGTCTAGAATTTCGATTACAACATCAAAAGTCGGTTGTTTTTCTCTTTCAAGAACTGTTTTTTGTGAGGCTCTTCGTTTAGCTTCATCATCGCCCAAAGTAACAGATTGAATTCCTCCGACCAAATCTGATAGAGTTGGGTTTTTAATCAAGTTTTCCAAACTATTACCATGGGCTGTTGCAATCAACATAACTCCGCGTTCTGCAATAGTACGTGCTGCCTGAGCTTCGGCTTCCGTACCTATTTCATCTACAACAATAACCTCCGGAGTGTGATTTTCAACAGCCTCAATCATAATATCTTTTTGAAATTCCGGTTGAGTAACCTGCATACGTCTTGCATGACCGATTGCAGGATGAGGAGTGTCACCATCGCCCGCAATCTCATTAGAGGTATCAACAATAACAACACGTTTTCCGAGTTCATCCGCTACAAGTCTTGAAATTTCTCTTAATTTAGTAGTTTTTCCAACACCTGGACGACCCAAAAACAGAATACTTTTATTCATTAAGCAAATATCTTTGATACATGCAATAGTTCCTGTAACAACTCTACCAATTCTACAAGTTAAACCGATTATTTTCCCCTGCCTGTTTCTTATGGCACTAATCCTGTGTAAAGTTCCCGGAATTCCAGAACGATTATCAGAAGTAAATTCTTGAAGCCTGCTTGTTATATGATTTATATCTTCATCAGTAACAAATTCTTCGCCAAGATAATCTATTTTGCCTCCGGCATGACGAATTTCAGGGGTTCGTCCGATGTCCAGTACAATCTCAATCACATCTTCCATTTTTTCATAAGATATGTACCTTTTGACCTTATCGGGTAAGACTTCAGTCAGCCTGTCTAAATCATTGTGGAATTGTAAGTTGCTCATTTTCTTTTCTGCCTTTATAACAATATATTTATCAGCGGAATTATTTTTACCTTACACTTATATTATACCACTTTTTTAAAATTTCTCATCAATCTAAAGTATTACAATGGTAGTAAATTTACATTACTTAATGTATTTTTTATTGGCTTGTTTAAGTTAGTATAAGTATATTTACTTTCGGGGTGTTTGTAGTATAATTATTACGAGAGGTATAATCCTCACCCGCCCTGCGGGCACCCTCTCATATAGCTAGAGGGAAGTATTATGTAATTAGAGGGATAAATTTATGAGTAAAAAAATAGCATTTCTTTTTCCGGGTCAAGGTTCTCAAGCTGTTGGAATGGGAAAAGATTTATATGACAATTTCGAATCTGCAAAAAATGTTTTTGATACAGCAGATAAAGTTTTAGGAAAAAGTATTACAACATTATGTTTTGAAGGCCCTGAAGATGCCCTCAAGCAAACTGTTAACACACAACCTTCAATTGTTACAATGTCAATTGCAACAATGGAAACTTTAAAATCTGAATTTGATATTAAAGCCGATTATGTTGCCGGTCACTCTCTTGGTGAATATTGTGCTATGTATGCAGCAGGCGTAATGAGTTTGGAAAATACTTTAAAAGCAATCCAAAAACGTGCAGACTTGATGTCAGAAACCAAAGGTGGTGCTATGGCAGCGGTTTTGAATGCATCAGAAGATGTTTTGAAAGCAGGTCTTGCAGAAGGCTCAAAAGTTGGATATGTTGACGTTGCAAACTACAATTCACCTGCTCAAGTTGTTATTACAGGTGATGAAAATGCTGTTAAAGCAGCATCTGATTATATGCTTGCAAACGGCGTTAGACGTGTTGTACCTCTTGCAGTTTCTGGGGCATTCCATTCTAAATTCATGGAAAATGCAGGTAAAGAATTTGAAAAATTTGTATCAGATTTAGAAATAAATAACGCTTCAATACCTGTTATCACAAATGTTGATGCAACAGAAACTACTGATAGTGAAGATTTTAGAGTAAAAATGCCGAAACAAATTTATTCATCAGTATACTGGACTCAAACAATTGAAAAAATGGTTGAAAACGGTGTAGAAATCTTTATCGAAATCGGACCAGGCAAAGTTCTTGCAGGTTTGAATAAAAAAATTGCACCTGAAACTAAAGTTTTCAATATATTTGATAAAGTATCTTTAGATACAACTATTGATTCTTTAAAAGAAGAATTAATGTGTGGTATAAATTAATTAGCAACATGCGCCGCAGTTGTATCGGTAGGTTGGACATACTCAACAGAATAATAAGGATAAGTAGGTCGGGATTACTATCCTGACAAAAATAAGGAGAAAGATTAATGACAGACAGAAAAATTGCTTTAATTACAGGCGGATCTCGCGGTATCGGTTTAGCTTGTGCGTTGGAACTTGCTAAAGCAGGATGCGATATTATTATCAACGACATTTGCGATGCAGAAAAAGCGCAGCCGGCTTTAGATGAAATTAAAGCTTGCGGTGTTAACGCTTATTTCTACAGCTTTGACGTATCAAATTATGATGCTGTAAAAGAAAATGTTGATAAAATGATTGCAGATCATGGAAAAATTGACATCTTATTGAATAATGCAGGTATTACAAGAGACGGCTTATTCTTAAGAATGGATATGAACCAGTGGGAAAGCGTTATTAAAGTTAATTTGACATCTGCTTTTTGTGTAACTAATGCAGTTGTTAAATATATGATGAAAGCTCGTCAAGGTTCAATTATTAATATGTCAAGTATTGTAGGACGTCATGGTAATGCTGGTCAAGCAAACTATTCAGCATCAAAAGCAGGTCTAATCGGTTTAACTCAAACTCTTGCAAAAGAATTCGGTTCAAGAAATATCAGAGTAAATGCTGTTTGCCCAGGCTTTATTCAAACAGCTATGACTGCTGAATTGCCTAACATTGATGAATACTTGAAAGCTATTCCGATGAAACGTTTAGGTACACCTGAAGACATCGCTAAAGTTGTTAAATTTTTAGCTTTGGATACAGATTATGTAACAGGCCAAGCAATTGAAGTAGCAGGCGGTTTAATGATATAATGCGAGGCGCAGTTCATTCTCCGCACTTGAAAAAATTCAACCAATGTTAGGACGATCTTTGTTAATCTGCTTACAGGGTTGAAAAACAAAAACAAATATGTTATAATAAAACCACAGGGTGGCACCTTGAGAAAGTGCCGGAACTCTTAGAAGCTTGAACGGTTCTTACTTAACGTGAGAGCCGTTTTTTAATATAAATAAAATCATAAAGATTAGTAGTAAACTAATATTGAATTTATCCATATCAGCCCCCTTTCTAGTCGGGAACCAACCCGAAGCTTGAATTTTGTTGTTAGCAGTTCCTTTTCGAAAGAGTTTCTTTTACCCTGTGTAATCTATTATATAACACTTGAAAAACAAAAACAAATATGTTATAATAAAAACACAGGGTGGCACCTTGAGAAAGTGCCGGGAACTCTGTAGAGATTGAAAACAGTTCTTACTTAATGTAAGGGCTGTTTTTTATTATGAATATAATCAAAAAAATCATTATTAATGTTAAATTGATATCTTTCTTATTACCCTCCTTCCTTCGGAACTAACGACCGAGATTGAAAATAACTGTTGTGTCGAAGTTTCTAAGAAAAGAGTTCCTTTTACCCTGTGTTATTTAGTTTTCAATATAATGAAGTCATTACGAGGGAGGTAAGAGTTTACCGACCGAAGTAATCCAGATAATGAATTATTTGAATTGCCGCGTTGCATTGCTCCTCGCAATGACGTATTACAAATCGACTTTTGAAACGTCTGTCAGGGTTGCAAAATCCATGTCAAGTGCTTTAGCAATCTTTTCTAAAGTGTCTAATGTTGGTGAAACTTGTCCTGTCTCAATTTTCCAAATAGTATTTTTATCAACACCAGCCAAATTTGCTAATTCTAACTGTGATAAATCTCTTTTATTCCGTTCTAGTTTTATTTTTTTAGAAATTTTTTTACTTATCATATTTAATTCAACTTTTATAACATTATAATAAGATATTGACTTATTGTAGACAACTATATATAATATGATTATACCTGAATATAATAAGATAAGGAGAAAAATATGTTTAGTAGAAATAGTTGTAAAGAACAATTTTATAAGAATTTACCATTATACTTTAAAGACAATTTTGAGGGTAAATTTGTACATGAGGCAGTTTATAAAACATTTAAAAAAGAAGTATTTTTATTAACACAAACATATGTAAGGTTTGGAATGTTACTTACAGCTCTTGTTGCAATCAAGGAACAAAAAAGTGAAAATTTATCATTAGTTTTATCAAATTTACTTGATGAATACATTAAACGTGTAGATGTTATTTGTAAACAATTAAACAGCATACTTGAACCGATAGCCAACGAATTAAATGTAACAATTTCTTAAATGAGTTGCAAATTTATCTTGAATTAGTATAATGTTATTGAAAACTAGTAATTACAATTAAACTATGAGGAAAAAAAGATGAGTACATTAGAAAAAGTAAGAAAAGTTGTTGTAGACCAATTAAGTGTTGATGAAGCTTTAGTTACTCCAGAAGCTAGCTTTACAGCTGATTTGGGTGCAGATTCTTTAGATACAGTTGAATTAGTTATGGCTTTCGAAGAAGAATTTGGTTGCGAAATCCCTGATGAAGAAGCTGAAAAAATTCAAACTGTTCAAGATGCAGTTAACTACATTGATTCACACAAATAAGTGCTACATAGTCCTTCAGTAGGGCGGTCGCAAAGTGAATAAAAATTATTGCGAGGGTGAAAATTGAATATTCAGTTTTACCCTCGTATTTATTAAAAGGATAGTAAAGAGATGACTAAAAGAAGAGTAGTAATAACAGGACTTGGAGCCGTTTCACCATTTGGCGTAGGGGTTGATAAATTTTGGAATAGTCTTGTTGAAGGTAAAAGCGGCATAAGCACTTCTGAGCTTATCGATATTGACAAACATGTTGTTAAAATCTCAGGTGAAGTGAAAAACTTTAATCCTGAAGAATATTTAGATCCTAAAGAAGCTAAAAAAATGGATAGATTTATCCAATTCGCTATGATTGCTGCTGATGAAGCTGTTAAAGATGCGAAATTGGAAGAAGTAAATGATGTTGACCCTTATAAAATCGGGGTTATGGTTAGTGCTGCAGCCGGCGGTTTCAGAACTTTCGAAGATAACCACATTAGAATTCTTGAAAAAGGACCAAACAAATGTTCTCCATTTACAATCCCAATGATGATTGTAAATATGGCATCAGGCAGAATTTCTATGAAATACGGTTTTAAAGGTATTAATAAAGTTGTAGTTTCAGCTTGTGCAACAGGAACTCATACAGTTGGTGATGCTTTCCGTTCTATTCAGTACGGAGATGCCGATATTATTGTTGCCGGCGGATGTGAAGCAACTATTTGTGATGTAGGTATAGGCGCTTTCTCTAGTGCAAGAACACTTTCTAAACGTAATGATGAACCGACAAAAGCCTCTCGTCCTTGGGATGTTGACAGAGACGGTTTTGTTATGTCAGAAGGTGCCGGCGTTCTTATTTTAGAAGAATACGAACATGCGAAAAAACGCGGTGCTAAAATTTATGCAGAAGTTGTAGGTTACGGTCAAACAGGTGATGCTTATGATGTTGTAGCTCCAGATCCTGAAGGACAGGGAGCCGTTCATGCTATGAAATTCGCTCTTGAAGATGCCGGTATGAAACCTCAAGATATTCAATATATCAACGCACATGGAACAAGTACAGGTTTAGGCGATATTGCTGAATCTAAGGCTATTGAAAGCTTATTCGGAAGTAAAGATGAAAATAAAAATCTTCTTGTTAGCTCAACAAAATCAATGCATGGCCACCTTCTTGGTGCTACAGGTGCTGTTGAAGCTATTGCCTGCGTAAAAACAATTACAGAACATATTGTTCCTCCAACTATTAATCTTGATAATCAGGATGAAAAAGTTGGAAATCTTGATTATGTTCCGCATAAAGCAAGAAAAGCTGACATTGATGCTGCTTTGTCAAATTCTTTCGGATTTGGCGGTCAAAATGCATCTCTTATTATTAAAAAAGTTTAAAGACTTTCTTTTTTATTTATATAGGAGGTTCCGGGGGGAGCCTCCATTTTTTTATGAAATTTAGATACAAGCTTATACTAAAACTTCACACATCGTCCCCTCCATCGGCACTACGTGCGTAGCCACGCCGATAAACATTGATGATATTTGTTCTGTTTTGGAGAAGGTTAGCCGCTTGACCCGCCACTTGGGTTTTGGTGTTATTTTAAAGGCGTCATTGCGAGGAGCGAAGCGACGTGGCAATCCATTAATTTATAGGTTAAGTAATCAAAATAAAACCCTCCCTTACCACCTCTCACAAACGATACTCAATCGTTTGTTCGGCAGAGTCTTACAAAAGGAGGGGATAAAAAAGTCACGTCATACTGAACTAGTTTCAGCATCTCAAGTTAACCCTCTCCTGTCACTTCGTGACACCTGCTTGGTTACTCGTGTTAAACGGCAATTCCGCATTTTGCCGCAGAGCCTTTGGCTCTTTGCAAAATTGCTCCAGCCTCGGCTCGCAATCCGCCTCCCCCAAGGGAGGGAAAATACTCTGTGCGCGATACCTACATCAAAATCTACAAAATCTTCACCAATGTCTACCGGCAGGGCTACGTGCGTAGCACACGATAAGAACTTATCGACCTATCATCTTAACGTCTTAAAGACTGATAAAAACCCCTCCCTAACCACCTCTCACAAACGATACTCAATCGTTTGTTCGGCAGAGTACCTTGGAGAGGGAACAATTATTACCTATTAAAAATATTCTTATCTTTCAAATCTTTTTTATGAACTAAAAGTCCGCATTTTGAACAGGCAAGTATTTCACCGGAGCTATCAACAGGCAAAAATACATGCTCGCAATCTGTTTCTTTAAGTTCATCCTGCGCAAAAGGGTCAAACTTTTTTGAAGATTCGTATTTTTTATCCGGAAAAATCCATCTAAAAATTAATTCAACCAAATACATTTTATAATACAAAACCTTCCGGCAAAAGCTCATTTATTGTATGTACACGAATTCCATCTGAACATAATGTGATAACATCTAAACCATTATCGGATTGAAATTCACTTAAAACCTGACGACAGGCACCGCAAGGTGTGCAATTTTGCATGTTTGGAGAAAAAATAGCTATTGCTTTAATTTTTCTTTCACCTGCTGCAATTGCAGATCCAACAGCATTACGTTCCGCACAAATTGTTAAGCCGTAACTGGCGTTTTCAAAATTACATCCGGTAAATATTTTATCATTTTCTGTTAAAATACAAGCTCCAACCGGAAATTTTGAATAAGGAACATAAGCGTTTTTTGAGGCTTCTTCTGCCAATTTTATCAATTCTTCATATTTCATAATTATAATTTAATCTTTTTTTTTATAAATGCAATCCTTTAATCATACGAGATTTATGTTATAATAAAGTTATGAAAATACTCGTTAAAATAATATTATTACTGTTTATTTTAGCAGCACCGGCACAAGCTGTAGAAGTCTTAGTTTTACCGGTTGATTTAACTAATACTAAAGAAAATTATTATAGTTTTGACGAAGTTTCAGAAATTGTTTCTAATGATATTATAAAAGAATTTAATCGTTCAAATGGGAAAGTAACCTCCCCCCAGCTGCCTGAAATTCGTGTGAAAATAAACAATAATTCAGCTCTTAAACAGGATATTGAAAATTCATTAAACTTATACAAAAATAAAAATTCGATAGATTATGAAAGTTTCAAAAAAGTATGCCAAAATTTTTCTTGCAATAAAATACTTTTAGTATCAGCATCTGCCGTTAATAACAAAAATTCTATAAAACGTAGTATTTGGGAAGTTTTAGAAATATCAACAGCATTTGATGTTTCTTATCCGTTTAGACTTGAAACTTCTGTTGTACTTATTGATACAGAAAATGATATTGTAATGTGGAGTAATAATTATTCTTTAAAATTATCCAATAATAACAATACTTTTTCAGCAAAAAATTATGCACAGGCAAATGCTGAATTAGAAAAAATAAAATTATACTCAAAAACAGCAGTAGCACCATCTGCATCACAAAATATAATATTAAGATTTTATCCAAAATCAATCCGGCCGATTCAACAAGAGATAAAAGAAACTACCGGCGGCGCTTTAAGATTTGACAAAAATATTCCTGAAAAGCCGAAACTCAGACCTCGTGAGGATTTTTACGGCGATACACTTTTTGGGATTTAATTTATCGGATTTTTAATAGTATCTCTGCGTTTATCAACATTATCTAGTTGATTCTGTTTTATCGCATTATTATTTTGGTTCATTTTTTGTTGAAGTGTTTGAACATTTTTCTGATTTTGAATATTATCTTTGTTAATTTGTTCATCAGGTTTGTTAATCATTTGTTTCATTTCTACCTGAGAAGGTGTATTTGCCGCAACTTCATCAAGTTCTTTAAACCTGTCTTTTGCATCAAAAAATGCGATAAAAGCTATAATAAATATTGATAAAAATATAAATGATTTTTTCATAAGAACTTCACCTTTCCGTCATATTGTAACCATTATTGTTGTAAAAATAAATTAATCACTTGCATAAAATTTTACAAAATGCTAAAATGCTTAAAGAAGGGAGAAACTTATGGCAAGATTAATAAGACCCAGCTGGGCAATCAGATGTGTTCAATCAGGATGTAAAACATTATTTGAAGTCGCAAAATTGGAAGATGGAAAACAACAGGAAGTTGTTTGTCCAAATTGCGGCGAACATTATGTTTACCCGATTTATGAAGAAAAAGAAGAACAATAACAGATACACTCCAGAGAGGGTGGAAATCTGCGCGAGTCCGCAGAGGGTGAAAGCGGAGCGTACCCGTTTAATGCGGACGATGCAAGATATGATTTTCGGGAGGAGTCTTGTTCAACAATACGGATAAACGTTATAATCAGTTCAGTGCATATTTAAAAAATAAATTCGGCGTCAAGGTATATAAAATAACACTTGATGCCGGTTTTTCATGTCCAAACAGAGATGGAACGATTTCAACTGGCGGTTGTATTTTTTGTGATGATGGAGGAAGCTTTTCTCAAGCACACTCTAATAGACTTTCTATTGAAGATCAAGTTAATATAGGTGCTGAAACTTTAAAAAACAGGTTTAAAGCACAAAAATTTATGTCATATTTTCAAGCATTTTCGAATACTTACAAACCGGTTAATGAACTTGAAAAAATTTATAACTCTGCATTAAATCATCCCGATATTGTTGGAATTTCAATCGGAACGCGACCGGATTGTGTAGATGATGAAAAATTAAAACTTATTTCATCATATAAAGATAATTATTACACCTGGATTGAATACGGTTTACAATCAATTCATAATAAAACTTTATTAAAAATTAATCGCGGGCATGATTATGATTGCTTTTTAAGAGCATATGAAAAAACAAAAGAAGCTGGTATTAATGTATGTGTACATGTGATTTTTGGAATGTGGGAAACTCATGATGAAATTATGCAGACAGCCAAAGAGCTTGCCAGATTAGAAGTTGACGGTATAAAAATCCATATGCTATGCGCTCTTGAAAATACAAAATTTGCTCAAATGTACAGAGCCGGTGAAATTGATTTTATGAGTGAAGATGAATATGTACAAACAGTTTGTGACTTTTTAGAATATCTTCCGCCTCAAACTACAATTCATCGTCTAGCAGGAAACGGATATACAAAAACTCTCATTGCACCGCGCTGGCTGGGGAAAAAACTCGATTGTCTTAATAAGATTGATAGAGAATTTATTAACAGAAATTCATATCAAGGTCGTCTTCACTATGGGAGAGGGAGCAGTTGTTAGAACGGAGTGAGTTACTAGGGTATTTACAAATAAACTTAGCTGTGAAATAATAAAAGAGCTAATGTAACAAATTTTTACAAAAACTGGTTAGGGTAGCAAAAAAATTTCTTGACGCTTGTTAAAGCCTCTACAAGAAACTATGGAGAAAATATAATGTTAACAGTTACTAATTTTTCAAATCCCGTTTTCACTGCAAAAAAACAAAACACATCTTCAAAGAATCTTAATGAAGATAGAATTATAAGGTTTGATGAAATGGATCAAGACACATATGATACCATGAGAAGTGAACTTGAAGAACAACGAGAAGAACTGGAAGAATTAGCTGATGACAACAAAGAATATAAACTTCCAAAACCTGTTAATACTGCATTAAAGGGCGGAGCGATTGTCACAACCGGTTTGCTAGGCGGTATGGCATCAGGCTGGGGTACAAAAAAATCTATTACTGGTCTAAAAAAACTGGTTAATACTGATGCTGTAAAAAGTGTCAAGGCTCATGCCAAAGAAACAAAGAAATTCATTTTTGATAATGCGAAATTACTTAAAGCAAACTTCCTCAAATCAAAAGTTTATACAATGCCCGCAAATTCTATTAAAAAAGCTTATACAAAATTTAGTAAAACCCAAATTGGCGAACCGCTTGTAAAATTCTTTAATAAAATTGGTAATGGCATAAAAACCGGTTATACAAAGATTAAAAACGGTATTAAGCATTTGTGGAATAAAATCCGCGGCGTAAAAAATAAAGCCTGGGAAAAAGCAGCTGTAAATACAGTCGGCGTTTCCGGCGGTGTTGCATCCGGTGTAACTGCACTTAAAGAGCAGAACAAAAAGGAAGATTAGTTATGTCTGTAAGTATGCTTGACAACCAAATAGCTTTTTCCGGCAAGAAAAAAACTAAAAATTTTAAAGAATACCGAAAAGAACGTTCTCAAGAACAAAAAGATGCCGAAAAAAAAGTTGTTACAGGAGGCGGAGCTGTTGCAGCTACTACTGCGGCTGCTAATTCAAAAGCTGTGAAATCCGGAGTTGATATTTTCAGTTCAAGTAAAAAAGCTGCTGCCGGAATGAAAAATATAACAAATACAGCTAAAGCTGCCAAAAATGTAACTAAACAAACAAGCTCATTATGGACTAAGGTTTGTGAAAATGCGAAATGGGCTAAAGATTCTATTATAAAATGGGGAGCGAAATTCCAAAATTCCAGATTTATTCGACCATTAGTACAAAATAGAGTCTTCAAATACTGTGCAGGTGCATTAGGATATGGTTTTGGTGTTATAACATTAATTTCTGGATTATCTGATATAGGTCAAGTTGCCACTGATGTTGCCGAAAATCTTAACAAGTAACCCTTGACAAACACCAAAAAATCGTAAATAATAAGATAGAAGAAGAATTAAAGCTTGGAAGAGCGGAAGTTCGGAAGAGGTCAGGCTATTAAAAAAATAATTTTCTGACTTGTCATCTTCTTGCCCTCTGAGCAACTATGGAGGTAAATTTATGTTTAACAAAACTTCACACATTGCCCCCCCCCCGAAAGCCATTTAGCAAGGATTTTGAACTGGTTTTGGTGTAAAATTTTCGTCATCCTGAGCAAAGCGAAGGATCTCAAACCCACCCCTACCCTCTC